>JAPOWL010000427.1:305-2093 GCA_026707615.1 Acidobacteriota bacterium
TGCGTCCCCAGGCACCGGTGCGAACCAAGCCGCCGACGGCCGCGACGTCTGACTCCTCGCCGATCGGCCAGGCGGGAAAGACGCCAACATCTACCAGGCCGCCAACACCCAGCGGGCGATCTCCGGCAACGTCTCGGGCCAGCTCGGCAACTATCAGCTCAGCGGGACGTTCGATCTGAACGAGACGTTCTTCGGCGAGCGGACGTCCAGTCTCTGGGGCGCCGGGCCCCGCATCTCGCTGACCCAGGGGAAGGCCGAGGTGCCCGGGCTGCCGATGTACTACTCGTTCACGGGGGAGTTCGCGGAGCTGATGCGCATCGACCGCACCACCCGGGGGCGGGGGGATGCCGCGCAGCAGGTCAGCCTCGACTCGGGACTGCGCCGGCTGGACATCAACCCGACGCTGCAGGTGCCGTTCACCCGCTGGCCCTTCCTGATCGTCGACTCGACCGCCCAGTGGCGCGGGACCTACTGGACGGAGAGCGTCGACCCGCACTGGACGCGGAACATGGACCCCGCCCTCAGACAGATCGAGGAGAGCGTCGGCCGGTCGTTCGTGGAGTTCCGGTCGCGGGCCACCGGGCCGTCGTTCGTGAAGATCTGGGACACGCCGAACAGCGGCTACTCCGAGCGCATGAAGCACGTCATCGAGCCGTGGACGTCGGTCGGCCGGGTCAGCGCCGTCGACAACTTCGACCAGATCGTGCAGCTCGAGGGCATCGACGCCATCCGCGGCAGCACCACGCAGTTCGGCTACGGCATCGACACCCGGCTCTACGCGAGGGTCTACGAGGGGGGGGCGGAATCCGTGCCCCGCGAGATCCTGAGCGCCTCGATCATGCAGACCTACTACACCGACGATCGGGCGTCGCTGTACGACCGCAGCTTCCGGACGAGCTTCAACAACACCTCCCCCAACAACTACTCGCCGGTCTCCATCTTCGTGCGCGCGTCGCCGTCGCAGACGCTGGGCGCCACGCTGCGGGCGGAGATCGACTCGCGCTACAAGGAGCTGCGCACCATCGGCGCCGAGGGCACCTACCAGCGGGGCGACTGGCTGGAGGCGCGCGGCGGGTGGAGCCAGCGCTACTTCATCGAGGAGCTCCCCGGCTTCAACGATCCCCGCTACCTGGACCACTACGTCAACGGGTTCGTGGCGGCACGCACCCGGGGCGGCACGGTGCGGGGGCTCTACGAGTTCAACTACGACGTCAAGACCGGGCGCTACCTGCAGCAGCGGATACGGATCGAGTACCACGCCCAATGCTGCGGCATCCGCGGCGAGTACCAGTTCTTCAACTTCGCGGGGCTCGGCCACCGGGCGGTGATCCCGCAGGATAGGCGCTTCAACCTCAGCTTCACGCTGGCCGGGCTGGGGACCTTCGCCAACGTCCTCGGGGCGTTCGGCGGGGGCGCCTCGGGCGCCCGCTAGGGCTCCGAACGCCGATGCGGGAGCGCGTGCTGGTCACCGGCGCGGCCGGGTTCGTCGGTCGCCACCTGCTGGCGGCGCTCGCGGAGGCGGCTCCCGCGCCGCGCCTCTTCGCCTGGCGTCGACCGGGCGGCGGAGGGGCGGGCGCGGAGACGCGGGGCGCGACCTGGAGCGAGGTCGACCTCCTCGACCGGGCCGCCGTCGAGCGGGCGGTGGTCGCGGCCGCGCCCACCGGGGTCTACCACTGCGGCGGCGCGGCGGCGGTTGCCGGCTCGTGGGGGCGCGTCGCCGAGACCCTGGAAACCAACGTCATCGGCACCGAGAACCTGCTTCAGGCGTTGCAGCGGACGCATCCGGGC
>JAPOWL010000434.1 GCA_026707615.1 Acidobacteriota bacterium
GGCACACGCCCGGGCGCCGGCGCGCAGCCGCGGCCGGGGGCGGCGGCGAAGGGGCGCCGGCCCGGGCGGGGCGGCCGGAACCGGTGTGATAGAGTCCGACGCCATGGACTTTCGCCCGAGCGAAGCGGAGCGCGTCACGCGGCACGCGATTCGCGAGTTCGCCGAGCGGGAGATCGCGCCCCGGGTCATGGCCTGGGACGAGGCGCAACGGTTTCCGATGGAGCTCGTCCCGAAGCTCGGCGCCCTCGGGCTGCTCGGCATTCAGTTTCCGGAGCGCCACGGCGGCGCCGGCATGTCGGCCCTCGACTACTGTATCTGCATCGAGGAGCTGGCGCGCGTCGATCCTTCCATCGCCCTGGCGGTGGCGGCGCACAACGGCCTCTGCGCCGCCCACGTCCACCGGTTCGGATCGGAGGCGCAGCGGGAGCGCGTGCTCGGACCCCTCGCGCGGGGCGAGGTCCTCGGCGCGTGGGCCCTGACGGAACCCGACGCGGGCAGCGACGCGGGCGCGATACGGACGACGGCGGTGCGCGCGGCGGGAGGGTGGCGCCTCGACGGGGCGAAGGTCTTCGTGACCCATGGCGGCATCGCCGGCTTCACGGTCGTGATGGCGGTCACCGACCCGGACCGGGGCCGCCACGGGATCTCGGCCTTCATCGTGGAGCGCGGCGCAGCCGGCATGACGGTCGGCCGGAAGGAGAACAAGCTCGGGATGCGGGCGACCGAGACGGCGGAGTTGCGCTTCGACGACTGCCGCGTGGGGGAGGACGCCCTCCTGGGCGACGAGGGCCAGGGCTTCGTCGATGCCATGCAGGTGCTCGACGCCGGCCGGATCGGGATCGCGGCGGTTGCCGTCGGACTCGCCCAGGGGGCTTTCGAGGCCGGCCGCCGGCACGCGCTCGAGCGGCGGCAGTTCGGACGGCCGATCGGCGCCTTCCAGGCCATCCAGTGGAAGCTCGCCGACATGGCGACCGGGATCGAGGCGGCGCGGCTCCTCACCTACCGGGCCGCGTACCGGAAGGACCGCGGCGAGCGGACGACGCGCGAATCGTCGATGGCCAAGCTGCGGGCCAGCGAGACGGCGGTGCGCGCCGCCGAGGAGTGCGTGCAGATTCACGGCGGCTACGGCTTCGTCAAGGACTATCCGGCCGAAAAGCTGTATCGCGACGTCAAGCTGCTGACCATCGGGGAAGGGACGAGCGAGATCCAGCGCCTCGTGATCGCCCGCCAGTATCTCGATGCACCCCGGGCAGGGGTCGGCGCCGGAGAACGGCGCGGACTCGGGTAGGAGTGGATCCGGGTCGGCCTCGAGGGCATCCGCGGGTGACGTACGAGGATCTTGCCGAGCGGGTGGTCGCCGGAGAGCACCGCGCGATCGCTCGCGCCATCTCCGTCGTCGAGGACGGGACGACCGAGGCCGCCCCGTTGCTCGGCCCCCTCTTCGGCTGCGCAGGCGGGGCGCGCGTCGTCGGTCTCACGGGACCGCCGGGGGTCGGCAAGAGCACCCTCGTCGACCGGCTGACGGCGGAGTGGCGCGGCGCCGGGCAGCGCGTCGGCATCATCGCGGTCGACCCGACGAGCCCGTTCACCGGCGGCGCGGTCCTCGGGGACCGCGTCCGCATGCAGGCCCACGCCGGCGATACCGGCGTCTACGTCCGCAGCATGGCCACGCGGGGCCACCTGGGCGGCCTGGCGCGGGCGACGGGCGACGCCGTCGTCGTGCTGGATGCGGCCGGCCACGACGTGATCGTCATCGAGACGGTCGGGGTGGGGCAGGGCGAGGTCGAGATCGCCCGGACCGCCGACGTGTCGGTCGTCGTGACGGTGCCGGGCACCGGAGACGACGTACAGGCGATCAAGGCCGGGATCATGGAGATCGCGGACATCTTCGTCGTCAACAAGGCGGACCGCGAAGGCGCGGACCGAGCCGTGGCGGAGATCGAGGCGATGCTGGCGCTCACGGAGAGTCCGAGCGAGGATCGGCCGCCGGTGTGCAAGACACAGGCGTCGACGGGAGCCGGCGTCGCGCCGCTCGTCGCGGAGATCGACGCGCTGGCCCGGGGAGCGCGGCACCGCGGAGGGCGCCGGCGGGAGCGCGCCCGCTCGCGGTTGCGCGCGGCGCTGACGGATCGGTTTCTGGACGCCGTCGGCGAAGAACCCATCGACGCCGCGGTGGAGCGCATCGTCGACGGCAGCGCCGATCCGTACCGCGAGGCCGACGGGATTCTCGAGCGCGCGCTGGCGGCGCATCGCGGGGCGGCGACGCCTGTGGCGGGGATGCCCGCCGCGGGCCGCGGGGCCGGTACCCCCGACGGTTGAGCGATGGAGGAGTGAGCGGTGAAGGCGACTCTGGACCACGTGGGGATTGCGGTCGGCGATCTGGGGGAGGCGCTCGCCTTCTATCGCGAGGCCCTCGGAATCGAGGTGGAGGCGACGGAGGACGTCCCCAGCCAGGGTGTGCGGGCACACTTCCTGCGCGTCGGGTCGGCCTCGCTGGAGCTGCTCGAGGCGACCTCCGAGAGCGGTCCGATCGGGCGCTATCTCGCGCGCCGCGGGCCCGGCCTGCACCACCTGACGCTGCGCGTGGACGACATACGCGCGGCGCTCCGGGCCGTGGCCGCGCGCGGCGCGAAGCTCATCGACACGGAACCCCGGGAGGGGGCGGAGGGCGCCCTGGTCGCGTTCATCCATCCGTCGAGCGCCCACGGCGTGCTCGTCGAGCTCAAGCAGGAGCGCGCAGACTCCCGGGAGCTTGCGCCGCAGAACGCCAACGGAGTGCGCGCCGCGGAACAAGCTCCCGGGACGGTGGGGGCTGGGGCCGACCCGGAGCCTGCGACGGGTTGGCGGCGCTAGGCGGCGGGCTCCCACCATGGATCCAGTGCAGGTCGGCGTGATCGGCGGCAGCGGCATCTACGAGATGGACGACTTGACGGACCGCGAGGAGCGCGTCGTCGAGACGCCGTTCGGCCCGCCCTCGGCCCCCTACGTCGTCGGCCGGCTCGACGGCCGGCGGGTCGCGTTCCTGGCGCGGCACGGCGCGGGGCACCGGCTGCTTCCCACCGAGCTCAACTTCCGGGCGAACATCTACGGCTTCAAGACGCTCGGCGTCGAGTGGATCGTCTCGGCGAGCGCGGTGGGCAGCCTGCAGGAGCGCTACCGGCCCGAGGACATCGTCGTGCCGGACCAGTTTCTCGACCGTACCCGGGGCCGGGTCAGCACCTTCTTCGGCAACGGGCTCGTAGCGCACGTGTCGTTCGCGCACCCGGTGTGCCCCGCCCTGAGCGCGCTCGCGGCCGAGGCGGGGGAGGCGGCCGGGGCGAGCGTGCACCGCGGCGGCACCTACGTCTGCATGGAGGGGCCGCAGTTCTCGACGCTGGCCGAGTCGAAGCTGTACCGCTCCTGGGGCATGGACATCATCGGAATGACGAACCTGCAGGAGGCCAAGCTGGCCCGGGAGGCCGAGATCTGCTTCGCCACCCTGGCCCTCGTGACCGACTACGACTGCTGGCACCCGGACCACGACAACGTGTCGGTGGAGATGGTGATCGAGACCCTGCAGCACAATGCCGCGACGGCGAGGCGCGTGATTCGCACGGTGGTGGGCCGCCTCCCGGTCGAGCGCGGCTGCGAGTGCGCCACGGCCCTGGCGACCGCCATCATCACCCGGCCCGAGGCGGTCGCCGAGGAAACGCGGCAGCGGCTGGCGCCGATCGTCGGCAGGTACCTCGCGTGAGCATCGGGGGCGGCGCGGCGAACCCGATTCTGACCGTCGGCTCGGTCGCGCTCGACTCCGTGCGCACACCGTCCGGCGAGGTGTCGCGCATGGTCGGAGGGGCGGCGACGTTCTTCAGCGTCGCGGCGTCCTTCTTCACCGACGTGCGCCTCGTCGCCGTCGTGGGGGAGGACTTCGACGCCGAGCGGGCGTCCGTCTTCGAGGGGCGCCGCATCGACCTCGAGGGACTGCAGCGCGTTCCGGGCGAGACCTTTCGCTGGCGCGGTGAATACGGCTCCAATCTCAACACGCGCGAGACGATCTACACCCACCTGAACGTGTTCGAGGCGTTCGAGCCGCGGATACCGCACGGGTTCCGCTCGAGCCCCATCGTGTTCCTCGCCAACATCCACCCCGCGCTGCAGCTCGAGGTGCTCGAGCAGGTGCGCGACCCCGCGTTCGTCGCCCTTGATACGATGAACTACTGGATCGAGAGGACGCCGGCCGAGTTGAAGGCGGTCCTCGCCCGCGTCGACGCCGTGGTCATCAACGACGAGGAGGCGCGGCAGTTGAGCGGCGAGGGCAACCTCGTCGGCGCGGCGCGCGCGATCCGGGCGCTGGGTCCGTCGCACGTGGTCATCAAGCGGGGGGAGCACGGGGTGCTGGCGGCCCGCCGCGAGGAGTTCTTCGCGGCGCCGGCCCTGCCGCTCGCCGACGTGCGCGATCCCACCGGGGCGGGCGACACGTTCGCCGGAGGCCTCGTGGGCTACCTGGCGTCCGTGCAGTCGCGGACGCACGACGCCTGGGCGCGTGCCGTCATCGCCGGCTCCACGATGGCGTCGTTCGCGGTCGAGGACTTCGGCCTCGGCCGGCTGCTGCGGCTGGCGGCTGCCGACATTCGCGACCGGTTTCGGGAGTTCAAGAGGTTGACGCACTTCGATGCCCTCTAGGTCCAGGAGCCTGCGCGGCCCGGCTCTCGTCGGCGGACTCGCCGTGGCCGCCTCGGTCTGGGCCGCAACCCTCGTCGCCGCTCCCTACGCCGTGACGCACGAAGCGCCGGAGTCGGCGGCGTTTCGCGCCGCCAGCGCCGTATACGTCGCAGGGGGGTTCGTCTGCCACCAGCAGGCGGCCCGCTCGTTCCACCTCTGGGACACGCAGTTGCCGGTCTGCGCGCGGTGCGCGGGGCTGTACGCCGGGGCGCCGGGCGGGTTGCTCCTGGCCCTGCTCCTGCTGCCGGCGCCCGGCCGCCGGGGGCGCCGCTTCACCCCGGAGGAGCTCCGCGCCCTTCGGCGGCTGCTGATCGCCGCCGCGATTCCGACGGCGCTCACCGTGGCCGTCGAGGTGCCGAACGCCGTGCGCGCGGTCTCGGCCGTGCCGCTGGGTCTCGCGGTAGCGTGGATCGCCGCTCGCGCGGCCCGCGAGGGGCTGGACGCATGAAGCGACCGCCGGAGGCGGAGCCGGGGCTCGTCGCGGTCGCCTGCGCACTGGCCTGGGCGTTGCCGGGCGCGGGGCACCTCTGGCTGGGCCGGGTGCGGCAGGGCAGCATCTTTCTCGTGGTCCTGACCCTGATGTTCGGGGTCGGGCTCTGGCTCGAGGGCAGCGTGTTCCCGCTCGACCCCGCGGATCCGGTCGTGACGCTGCTGGCGCTCGCCGACCTCGGTGCCGGGGGCCTCTACCTCCTGGCGCGCCTGGCCGGATTCGGGGAGGGGGAGGTGGTGGCGGCGACGCACGAGTACGGCAACACCTTCATCCTCACCGCCGGCCTGCTGAACGTGCTCGTCGTCCTCGACGCCCTCGACACGGCGCGCGGGCGGAAGCCCTGACCGTGACCAGCCACTTCCTGCTCCTGGTGCTCTTCGCCGGCTGCGTGTCGGCCGTCTTCGCGGCCCTGATGCGGGACGAGCCGGCCGAGCAGCTCCGCCTCGGCGCCCGCATGTTCGCCGGTTTCGTGGGCGCGGCCGTCCTGCTGAGCTGGCTGATGTATCCCTTCCCGCTGTGATCCGCCCGGCCGGCCCGGCAGGCGGTGCGGGGGAAGGTCCGGCCAGGGCCGTGCGCTATAGTTCTCGGAGCCCCGGACCACATCGGATGACACCTGAACAGCTCGTCGTGGAACGCGCCGGGGCGGTGGCCGTAGTGACGGTCGACCGTCCCAAGGTTCTCAACGCGCTCAACTCGGCCACGGTCGTCGAGCTCCGGCAGGTGGTCGACGCGCTGGCCGCCGACGATGCGATCCGCGCCGTCGTCCTCACCGGCGCGGGGGACCGGGCCTTCATCGCGGGGGCCGACATCGCGGAGCTGGCCACGCTGTCGCCGGTGTCCGCGCAGGCGCTCGCGCGGCGCGGCCAGGCCCTGTGCGACGCCCTCGAGCGGATGGGCAAGCCGGTCATCGCGGCGATCAACGGCTTTGCGCTGGGCGGGGGCTGCGAGATCGCGATGGCCTGCACGGTGCGGCTGGCCGCCGAGACGGCGCGCATCGGCCAGCCGGAGATTGGCCTCGGGCTGCTGCCCGGCTACGGCGGCACGCAGCGACTGCCCCGGCTGGTCGGAGTCGGGCGGGCGCTGGAGCTGATGCTGACCGGCGACCCGATACCGGCCGCCGAAGCGTGGCGCATCGGCCTCGTCAACCGTGTCGTGGCGCCGGACGAGCTGGCCGCGGAGGCGCGGGCGCTGGCCGAACGGCTGGCGTCGCAGGCGCCGGTCGCGGTGCGGGCGATTCTCGACGCCGTCCGGGAAGGCATGCAGATGTCGCTGGCCGGCGGGTGCGAGCACGAGGCGGCGCTCTTCGGCGTGGCGGCGGCGACCGACGACTGGCGCGAGGGCACGCGTGCGTTCCTGGAGAAGCGGCGGCCGACGTTCAGGGGCGCATGAGAGACAGCCCGCGCATCGAGGGTCGTGATGATGCATCGGCGCTGCGACTGGCCATCGTGATGTCCGCCTACCACGCGCCGGTCACGGAAGGATTGCGGGACGGGGCGCTCGCGGCGCTGGCGCGGGCGAGCGCGGAGCCCGGCCCGGCCGTCCCCGTCATCACGGTCCCGGGCGCCTTCGAGCTGCCGCTGGCGGCACGCCGGGCCGCGGAGTCGGGCGCCTTCGACGCGCTCGTCTGCCTCGGGTGCGTCGTTCGCGGCGAGACGCCGCACTTCGACTACATCGCCTCCGCGGTCGCCCACGGCATCATGGCCGCGTCCCAGGAGACGGGAGTGCCGATCTCGTTCGGGGTGCTGACCACCAACACGCTGGAGGAAGCGCAGGCCCGGGCCGGCGAAGGCTCGTCGAACAAGGGCTGGGAGGCCGCGATGGCCGCCGTCCAGCTCGCCAACACGCTGCGCGCGCTCCCCGGGGCCGCGGGAGGGGCCGCGGTGTGAGGAGCGGAGGAGAGCCCGCGTTCAATCCGGCGGAGCGCCACCGGGGCCGCGAGGCGGCGCTCCAGCTCCTGTACCAGTGGGAGATCGGGCGCATCGGAGAGCCGGGTCCCGATGCCGACGCGCTGTACTGGACGGCCCATCCGGCCCCCGAGTCCCGGCAGGCCTTCGCCTCGGCGCTCGCCCGCGGCACCGCGGCCCGGGCACCGGAGATCGACCCCCTGATTGCCATGCACGCCCGGAACTGGCGCCTCTCGCGCATGGCGGTGCTGGACCGGCTGATCCTGCGCATGGCCGTCTACGAGCTGCTGCGCGGGAGCACTCCGCCGCCGGTGGTGATCGACGAGGCCATCGAGCTGGCGAAGACCTTCAGCGGCGACCAGTCGGCCGGTTTCGTCAACGGGGTCCTCGACAGCGTGCGGCGCGAGATCGCCGGAGGGCACGGGGCGGACGAGTCCGACCCGCGGCCCGGGCCATCGTGATGACGGGCGACTGGCACGAAGTTCGCGCAGCACTGGCGAACTCCCACTACAACGCCAGAACGGTCGGTGGCCTCGCGCAGGACACGGGCCTGGCCCGCGAGCACGTGGAAGCGCTCCTGGACCAGCACCGCTCGGAGGTCCGCCGGATCAAGACCGGCAGCCGGCGGGTGCTGTACAGCCTGAGAGCGGGGCCAACGGTCACGTCGCAGCAGGCGGAGCGGTTCGGGCATCTGGAGCGGCTGCGGGAGAGCGGTGTCGATCCGTACCCTCCGCGATTCGAGGTGACTCACGGGGTCCGTGAACTGCGCGAGGAGTACGGGGCGCTGCCCGCGGACGAACTCGAAGCAACCCGTCCGCTCGTCGCAACCGCCGGCCGCGTCGTGTCGATACGGAGCTTCGGCAAGGCCACCTTTCTGGTGCTCTCCGGCGGCGGTGGCCGGATGCAGGTCTACGTGCGCCGGCAGCCCCGCGACGGCGGCGAGCAGCAGGAAGGCGACTCACTCTCGGAGGACGAGTTCCGCGTTTTCCGGCAGATCGAGGACGGAGATCATGTCGGCGTATCGGGGCGCGTGTTCCGCACGCGCACGAACGAGCTGACGGTCTGGGCGTCCCGCGTCACGGTCCTGGCCAAGTGTCTCGAGCCGCTGCCGGAGAAGTGGCATGCGCTGACCGACGTCGAGACGCGGTATCGGCAGCGCTACCTCGATCTCATCGTCAACGACGACTCGCGCCGCGTCTTCGAGACCCGCGCCCGCGTGGTGGCCCGGCTGCGGTCCTTCCTGGACGCCCGGGGCTACCTGGAGGTCGAGACGCCGATGATGCAGCCGGTGGCCGGGGGAGCCCTGGCGCGGCCCTTCGTCACGCACCACAACGCGCTCGACCTGCCGCTCTACCTGCGCGTCGCGCCGGAGCTGTACCTGAAGCGCCTCGTCGTGGGGGGCCTGGAGCGCGTCTACGAGATCAACCGCAACTTCCGGAACGAGGGGATCTCGACGCGGCACAACCCCGAGTTCACGATGCTGGAGTTCTACGAAGCCTACAGCCATGCCGAGGCCTTGATGACGCTGACGGAGGAGATGCTGTCGTCGGTCGCGCGGGAGGTTCTCGACGGCGAGGAGAGCGGTCCGTTCGGCGACGAGAGCATCTCGTACGCGCGCCCGTTCCGGCGCCTGCGGCTGCGGGACGCCGTGCGCGAGGCGGCCTCCGAGCGTCTGGGCACGGAAGTGGCGGAGGCCGACCTGCGGCAACGGGACTCCGCCGCGAAGCTGGCGGAGCGCCTCGGGGTCGCCGTTCCGCCCCACGCGGGCGCGGGGCGCATCGCGGCCGCGCTGTTCGAGGAGCTGTCGGAGGACGCGCTCGTGCAGCCGACGTTCGTCCACGACTTCCCGACCGAGGTCTCGCCGCTCTCGAAGCAACGGCCGGACGATCCCGACACCGTGGAGCGGTTCGAGCTCTACGTCGCGCGCATGGAGATCGCCAACGGCTTCACGGAGCTGAACGATCCGGCCGAGCAGCGGCGCCGCTTCGAGGCGCAGCTCGCGGCCCGGGCCGGCGGAGACGGGGAGTCGCATGCGATGGACGAGGACTATCTGCGCGCCCTCGCCTACGGCCTGCCGCCGACCGGGGGCGAGGGCATCGGGATCGACCGGCTGGTGATGCTGCTTGCGAACCGTCCCTCCATTCGGGACGTGATCCTGTTCCCGTTGCTGCGGCCGGCGCGGACCGGGCCGCGCGAGGGGGAGTGACGATGCGCCGGCCTTCCTTCGAGATGTACCTGGCGTTGCGCTACCTGACCGCGCGCCGCAAGCAGGCATCCATCGCGAGCACGTCCATCATCTCCATCCTGGGCGTTCTGGTCGGGGTCATGGCGCTCGTCATCGCCCTGGCCCTGATGACCGGACTGGCGCAGGAGATGCGCGACCGCATCGTCGGAGCCTCCGCGCACGTCTACGTCTGGAAGGCGGGCGGCTTCGACGACTACCGGGAGGAGGCGAAGGAGCTCCTGCGGGTGCCGGGGGTGGTCGCGGCGGCCCCGGCCCTGCCGGGCGAGGCGTTGGCCGTCACCCGCCAGGCGCAGGCCTTCGTCCGCATCAAGGGCATCGATCCGGACCTCGAGGCGGAGGCGACCGAGCTCGCGACCTCGCTGACCCACGGCCGGCTGCCCGACCTGGCCCTTCCGATGCCGCCGGAGCGGCGGGCCGTAGGCCGCGTCGTCATCGGCGACCGGCTCGCGCAGAAGCTGGGCGCTTTCGTCGGGGACGAGCTCAGCGTCCTGACGACGGCCGGCACGGCCACGCCCCTGGGGGTCTGGCCGCGCCCGCGCCGGCTGGAGGTGGCCGGGATCTTCAGCCTGGGGCTCCTCGAGTACGACGAGGCCTTCGCCTTCGTCACGCTGGACACCGCCCGGCGGCTCTTCAACGCGGAAGGCGTGGGAATGATGGAGCTGCGGGTCGACGACCCGATGGCGTCGCGGGCGGTGGCGGAGGGGATACCCGACCGGCTGGGGCCGAACTACGTGACGGACGACTGGTCGCGGCTGAACGCACCCCTCTTCGGGGCCATGTGGATGGAGAAGATGGGCATCTCGATCGCCGTCGGCCTCATCGTCGTCGTCGCGGCCCTGCACATCATCGCCTCGCTCGTCATGCTGGTGATGGAGCGCAGCCGGGACATCGCGATCCTCAAGACGATGGGTGCGTCGTCCCGCGTCATTCGGCGCGTCTTCATGCTGCAGGGCCTGATCATCGGCGCCGTCGGCACGCTCGGAGGCGCCGCGGCCGGCTATCTCGTGTCGACGGTGATGGACCGCTACCGGCTCCTGCAGCTTCCGATGGAGATCTACCAGGTGTCCTACGTGCCGTTCACCGTCCGTGCGTTCGACATCACGATGGTGGTCGTCGTGGCTCTCGTCGTCTGCTTCGTCGCCACCGTGTACCCCTCGCGCCAGGCTTCGAAGCTGGATCCGGCGGAGGCGCTGCGCTACCAGTAGCTCCGGCCCGCGCGGGAGGCCCGCCGAGGCGCGCGCCGCATGGCCTACCTCGAGATAACGAACCTTTCGAAGGCATACCGCGGGAGCGGCCGGACGCTGCCGGTGCTCCGCGGGATCGAGCTGACCGTCGAGTCGGGAGAGATGGTCGCCGTCGTCGGCGCCTCCGGCGTCGGCAAGAGCACGCTGCTGCACGTCCTCGGCGGTCTGGATCGCGCGGACGGCGGCACGGTGCGCGTCGGGGAGACCGAGGTGACGGGGCTCGACGACGCGGCGCTCGTGGCGTTCCGCAGCCGGACCATCGGCTTCGTCTTCCAGTTCCATCACCTGCTGCCGGAGTTCAGCGCGCTCGAGAACGCCGAGATGCCGCTGCGCATCGCGCGCCGTCCGGGCGCCGAGGCGCGCGAGCGGGCGGCGTCGCTGCTCTCGCAGGTCGGCCTGGAAGACCGGTTCGACCATCGACCCGGCATGCTCTCGGGGGGCGAGCAGCAGCGGGTGGCCGTGGCCCGCGCGCTCGTGATGCGGCCGGGGCTGCTGCTGGCCGACGAGCCGACCGGCAACGTCGACGAGACGACGGGCGAGGCCCTTCAGCGCCTGCTGCGGGAGATGCACGCCCGGCACGGCCTGACCTCGGTGATCGCGACCCACAACCCGCGGCTCGCGGGGGCCTGCGACCGCGTGCTCCACCTCGAGAACGGCCGCCTGCGCGAAGGGTGAGCGACGACGGCGGTCGCGGCCGGAGGCGGCGCGGGGCCGGTGGCGCCGGCATCCGGATGCCTTATAATCCTGGAGGGCCGTCGCGTTCTGTCGCGGGGGATGGACCGGTAGGGGCGCATGTTCGAGCGATACACGGAGCGGGCGAGGCGTGTATTGTTCTTCGCGCGCTACGAGGCCAGCCAGCTCGGCAGTATCTCGATCGAGACCGAGCATCTCCTCCTCGGGCTGATTCGCGAGGGCAAGGGGCTCACGAGCCGCATCTTCGCCCGCTCCCACCTCTCGCTCGAGAGCATCCGCAAGGAAATCGAAGGCCGCACCGTCTTTCGCGAGAAGGTGTCGACCTCGGTGGAGATCCCGTTCAGCACCGAGACCAACCGGGTGTTGCAGTTCGCCGCCGAGGAGGCGGACCGGCTGCTGCACAACTACATCGGCACCGAGCACCTGCTGCTCGGGATCCTGCGGGAGGAGCGCTCGGTCGCCTCGACGATCCTCTCCGAGAAGGGGATGCGGCTGAGCGCGGTGCGCGAGGACATCGTGCACCTGCTCAACGAGAAGACGGCCGTCACGCGGGTCAAGGAGACCCCGCTCCTCGCCGAGTTCAGCCGCGACCTGTCGGCGGCGGCGATGAAGAACCGCCTCGATCCGCTCGTGGGCCGCTCCGTGGAGCTCGAGCGCGTCCAGCAGGTCCTGTCCCGGCGCACCAAGAACAACGCCGTCCTCATCGGCGAGCCCGGGGTCGGCAAGACGGCCATCGTCGAGGGCCTCGCCCAACGCATCGTCCGCGGCGACGTGCCCCACTTCCTGGCCGACAAGCGGCTGCTCGCGCTCGACATCTCGCTCATCGTCGCCGGCACCAAGTACCGCGGTCAGTTCGAGGAGCGCCTCAAGGCGATCATGAAGGAGCTGACCGAGAACCCGGGCATCATCGTCTTCATCGACGAGCTGCACACGCTGGTCGGCGCCGGCTCCGCCGAGGGGTCGCTCGACGCGGCCAACATCCTGAAGCCGGCGCTCTCCCGCGGCGAGATCCGCTGCATCGGCGCGACGACGCCGGCCGAGTACCGCAAGTACATCGAGAAGGACCGCTCGCTCGAGCGCCGCTTTCTGGCGATTCGGGTCGATCCGCCGACCGAGTCGGAGACGATCCGCATCCTGGGCGGGCTGAAGGAACGCTACGAACGATTCCATCACGTCGCCTACACGACCGAGGCTCTCGAGGCGGCCGTGTACCAGTCGAGCCGCTACATCACCGACCGCTTCCTGCCGGACAAGGCGCTCGATCTCGTCGACGAGGCAGGGGCGCGCGCCAAGCTGCGCGAGGCCGGCTGCAGCACGGAGTTCAGCGAGATCAACAAGAGCATCCGCACCGCGGTCGAGCAGATGGAGCATGCGACCGCCCAGAAGGACTACGAGCGGGCGCAGTTCTTCCGGGAACAGGAGGTGCTGGCGCGCGAGAACCTGCAGTTCGTCCGGGAGACGTTCGACGTGCGGACGAGCGGGCGTCCGGTGACGGTCGGCAAGCCGGACATCGACGAGGTGGTGTCGAAGTGGACCGGCGTGCCGCTGACCTCGATCAACCAGGACGAGAGCGCCCGGCTGCTCGACATGGAGTCCGAGCTGCACCGGAGGGTGATCAGCCAGGAGCTGGCGATCTCCGCCCTCGCGAGGGCGATCCGCCGCTCCCGCGCCGGCCTGAAGTCGCCCCATCGCCCCGTCGGCAGCTTCGTCTTCCTGGGGCCGACCGGGGTCGGCAAGACCGAGCTGGCGCGCGCTCTCGCCAACGTGCTCTTCGGCAGCGACACGGCGCTGGTCCGCTTCGACATGTCCGAGTACATGGAGAAGCACTCGGTGTCGAAGCTGATCGGCTCGCCGCCAGGGTACGTGGGGCACGAGGAGGGCGGCCAGCTGACCGAGAAGGTCAAGCGCCATCCCTACTCGGTGGTCCTGCTCGACGAGATCGAGAAGGCGCACCCGGACCTGTTCAACATCCTGCTGCAGGTGTTCGAGGACGGCCACCTGACGGACGGACTGGGGAACCGGGTGGACTTCAAGAACACGATCGTCATCATGACGTCGAACATCGGCGCCCGCCACATACAGAAGAAGGCGTCGGTCGGCTTCCAGGCGCCGGATCCGGGAGACGTCCAGCGCAGCGTGACCGAGCTGGTGCTGGCGGAGGTCAAGCGGACGTTCAATCCGGAGTTCGTCAACCGGGTGGACGAGATCATCGTCTTCGAGGCGCTGTCGGACGACGATCTGCGGCAGATCATGACGATGCTGGTCGACCAGCTCAACGACAACCTGGTGGACCGCGACCTGCGCATCTCGCTGACGCCGGAGGTCATCGACTGGATCATCGATACGACGTGCGAGGACCGGTCGTACGGGGCGCGCCCGTTGCGGCGGGCCATTCAGCGCTACGTCGAGGATCCGCTGTCGGAGGAGCTCATCCGGGGGCGGCTGGAGACCGGCGACGTCGAGGTCTACATGGACGGAGGCGCACTGGCCTACCGGGCGGCCGGGCAGGCGCTCGAGGGCCGGCGGCTCGCCTGAGGGGATCCGGGCTCGTATGCAGGCCGGAACGTAGATCGGTGCGTCCAAGATCTCGTACACTCGCGATCTGCGGGCTCCGAGCGGGCCGCGAGCCGTCCGCGGTCCAGCGGGCCGCGAGCCGGGTGACGCGCGCGATCCTCGCGACTTACGGGGACAGACGATGCAAGCAGCCAGATACACGGTTGGTCGCGTGATCGCGGCGACGGTCGCCGCGGCGCTCCTGCCGGTGTGGGCGGCAGCCGAGCCGGGGCAGCAGCGCCCGCAGCCGCCGTCCATCTTCGGCGCTCCGCAGCGGCCCGCGGCGGCCCCGCAGCCGATCCTGCCGCCGCAGGGTTCGCCGCCGCTCCTGCGGAACCTGGAGTTGCGGTTTCCGGCCCAGGGCAACGTGGCCAGCGTCGAGTACGACACCTACCTCTACTACATGGAGCTGCCGGGTCACGTGAGCCTTCCCTCGCAGGGCCGCTGGACCCCGTACACCGAGGAGATCGAGCGCGTCGTGCTCGACGACTTCACCCGTCTCTGGGACACGGGATTCCTCGACGACCTCTGGATCGAGGTCGTGGACGAACCCTGGCCCAACGGCGTGATCGGCAAGCGCGTGATCTTCAACATGGAGGAGCGGCAGCGGGTCAAGATCGTCAGCTACGAGGGCTCCGAGGAGCTCAAGCAGG
>JAPOWL010000288.1 GCA_026707615.1 Acidobacteriota bacterium
ACTCGGGATTGCTGCGGCCCCAATTCCGCACGGCCACTTCGAGGCGCGGGTCGAAGCCAAGTACGGCCCGCTGGCCGCGAGCGGCGCCTGGACCGGCGCCCGCTATCGGCAGGTGGCGGTCCTCCAGCCGCTCGTCGAGCTCGCCTGCGGCGTCTACTTCACGGTGGCCGCCGGCTGCGCCCTCGCCCTCGGGGTGCTGGCCCCGGTTCCGGTGCTCGTGCTCTGCCAGCTCGGCTTCTTCTACGCCGGGTGGCTTTCGCTGGCGCAGCAGCGCGCGGGAGCGGATGCCGCCTGGCAGCCCGAAGGCGCCGGGGGGAACGCGCCGTGACCCGGCCCGGCGGACTCGAGGGCGTGGTGGCGACCTCGTCGGCGATCTGCCACATCGACGGCGAGCGCGGGGTGCTGGCCTACTGCGGCTTCGACATCCACGACCTGGCGCGGGAAGCCACCTTCGAGGAGGTGGCGTACCTCCTGTGGCACCGGCGGCTGCCGTCGCGGGCCGAGCTCGGCGACCTGCGTTCGGCCCTCGCCGCGGCGCGCCGGTTGGAGGAGCCCTTCCTGCGGCATCTCCGCTCCTTCCCGCCCGCCGCGGCGATGGACTCGCTGCGCACGCTCGTCTCCCTGCTGGCGCACTACGACGCCGATGCGGGCGACCGCTCGCCGGAGGCGGCGTATCGGACCGCGGTGCGCCTCACCGCGCAGGTGGGCAGCGTCGTCGCCGCGTGCGGTCGTCTGGCGGCCGGGGGGGGCCTGATCGATCCCGATCCGGGGTTGTCGCACGCCGCCAACTTCCTGCTGATGCTGACCGGCGACCGTCCGTCGGCGGAAGCGGCCCGGGCATTCGACGTGGCGCTCATCCTGCACGCCGACCACGAGCTCAACGCCTCGACGTTCGCGTCGCGCGTGACCGCGGCGACCCTCAGCGACGTCCACTCCGCGGTGGTGTCGGGCATCGGGACGCTGAAGGGGCCGCTGCACGGCGGCGCCAACGCCGAGGTCATGAAGCTGCTGTTGTCCCTCGGCGAGGATGCCGACGACGGACGCGTCGACCGCGTGCTGCGGGGGATGCTGGCCGACAAGAAGAAGGTCCCCGGATTCGGGCACCGCGTCTACCGCACCGAGGACCCGCGGGCGACGCACCTCCGGCGGATGTCGGAGCGGCTCGGCGAGCGGA
Organism: Acidobacteriota bacterium; assembly: GCA_026707615.1. Taxonomy (GTDB): domain Bacteria; phylum Acidobacteriota; class Vicinamibacteria; order Vicinamibacterales; family UBA8438; genus JAGWAJ01. Next base: position 1,175 of record JAPOWL010000288.1, read on the forward strand.
CCGGCCGGACGCGCTGGTTCGCCATCTCGCGGCGGATCGAGGAGATCATGCGGGCGGAGCGGAGCATCGACGCCAACGTCGACTTCTACTCGGCGTCGACGTACCACCTGCTGGGGATTCCGATCGAGCTCTTCACGCCGGTCTTCGCCGTGAGCCGCGTGGCGGGGTGGACCGCCCACGTCCTCGAGCAGTACGCCAACAACCGGCTCATCCGCCCCCGCGCGGAGTACGTCGGGCCGGAGTACCCGCAGGCCCACGTGCCGCTCGCCGACAGGGCGCCCTGACGGGCGCGTTGGGAGTTTCGCTGTGCGAAACTTCTGGGCGCCGGGTCTCGGTGGGAATCTGGCTGCAGCGCGAGCGCGCCCCCGGGCGGCGGGTTCTCTCCTATAATGATCGGGCCGCAGTTTGCGGGAGGGGTGACTGCATGCGAACCGTGATTCTCGCCGTCGCGCTCGGGTTGACCGGGGCCGGCCTGCTCGTCCCGGGCACCGCCGCCGAGGAGCCCGTCGTCGAGGTGTACAAGACGCCGACCTGAGGCTGCTGCACCAAGTGGGTGGTTCACCTGCAACAGCACGGGCTCGAGGTCAACGCAACGGATGTACGGAGCGTGGTCGGTCTCAAGCAGCGCGTCGGCCTGCCGCGCCGCCTGGGGTCGTGCCACACGGCGATCGTCGACGGCTACGTGGTCGAGGGCCATGTTCCGGCCGCCGACGTGAAGCGCCTGCTCGCGGAGCGCCCCGACATCGTCGGCCTAGCCGTGCCCGGCATGCCGGCCGGCTCGCCCGGCATGGAAGGCCCGCCCCCCGTCGCCTACAACGTCTACGCGTTCGACGAAGCGGGCAACATCGAGGTCTTCTCGTCGCACGGTCCGTGAGCCTCGGCCGGGCGGGGCCGCGGCCCGACCCGGCTCCGC
>JAPOWL010000662.1 GCA_026707615.1 Acidobacteriota bacterium
CTCATCGACGGGGTGCGTGTGAACGCCAACGGCGGCTACTACGACTTCGGTCGTGTCTCGGCGTCCGAGATCGAGCGGGTCGAGGTGGTGCGGGGAGCCCAGTCCGCGCTCTACGGCTCGGACGCCATGGGCTCCGTGATTCAGATCTTCACGAAGCGGGGCGCGCCCGATCGCGGGCCCGGCCTGTCGGGTTCCGTCGAGGGCGGCTCGTTCGGCACCTCGCGCGGCGACCTGCGCCTGCTCGGGGGCGCCCAGGGGCGCCTCGACTACCAGCTCGGGGTCACCTACCGGGGCACGGACGGCGCCTTCGGGGACCTCCTCACCGAGCCCGACCGCTTCGACCAGACCACGATCGACGCCAACGTCGGCGCCATCCTCGGCGACCACACCCGACTGCGCACCGGCGTGCGCCAGAGCGACGCCCGCGCCAATTCCGTGGGGCCCATCGTCTACGCGGCGGGCGATACCGGCACCAGCTACGACACCGACGACCTCACGTGGCACGTCGACCTCGACCAGCAGCTCTCGTCGCACGTGGACCACGCCGCCACGGTGAGCTACTTCCGATCCGGCCGCTACTCGGGGGACGCCGTCGGCGATCCGCGCGCCGTCGTGCGCGCGATCCTCGCCGGCGAGCCGGGAGCTCTGTACCCGGCCGGAACGCGACTCGTCCGCCTGCTCGATCAGCGGGAGTTCGATTCGCTGGCGGCCGATCCGTCGCGCCTCCCCGGCGGACAGTTCCTGGCCCGGAGCGGCCCGTTCAGCGGCTACGACTACCCGTTCACCTTCGAGACCGAGTTCCGCCGCCCCTCCGTCCGCTACCAGATCAACGCGACCTGGATGGACAGCCAGGTGCTGAGCGCGGGCTACGACTACTACCGCGAGACGAACGCCCTCGAGGAGCTGCAGCGGATCGAGAACCACTCGTACTTCGTGCAGCAGCAGCTCAATCTCGCGGACGCCTGGTTCGTCACCGGCGGGGCGCGCATCGACGACAACGCCCACTACGGGACCGCGGTCAACCCGAAGCTCTCCGCGGGCGGCTACCCGCTGCCGTTCCGCTCCGGGGCGGTGTCGTCGGTCCGGGTGTCCGCGAACGTCGGCCGCGGCATCAAGAACCCGAGCTTCTCGCAGCTCTACGGCTCGCAGTGGGTCGACGGCGACCTGTTGCTGCAGCCCGAGGAGGCCGTGTCCGTCGACGCGGGGGCGGAGTTCACGTTCGACGATCAGCGCTGGCTGGCCCGCGTCACCTGGTTCGCCAACGACTACACCAACCAGATCGCCTACTCGCCCTCCCTGGGGTTCGGCGGCGACGGCGTTCCCGACTACGTGAACATCGACGGGTCGCGGGCATCCGGCCTGGAGCTCGAGGCGGGCCTCGAGCGGCCCCTCGGCGGCCTGACCGCGAGCGCGTGGTACGCCCTGGTCGACACCGAGGTCGTCACCAACGTGAGCACCAGCCAGCAGTTCCAGCCGGGGCAGCCGCTGCTTCGCCGGCCCCGGCATTCCGGCGGCGCGCGGGTCGACTACACGCGCGGCCGAGGCAGCCTGCACCTGAACGTGCGCGTCACCGGCGACCGCCACGACAGTGCGTTCCTGGGGCTCCAGCGGCTCTCCGACGGCCGCCCCGTCGACATCACCGTCAATCCGGGCTACGCCCTGCTCGGCGTGGGCGGACAGTTCCGGGTCCGAAACGACTTCACGCTCTTCCTGCGCGTCGAGAACCTGACGGACCAGGCGTACGAAGGCGCCCTCGGGTATCCCGGCCTGCCGCGGGCCGTCATGGCGGGCGGCCGCTTCGAGATCGGGGGCTGACGGCTCAAGCCGGCCGAGGGCTCGGTACGGAGCCCGAGGCCGGCTGGTCGCGCCGCGCCGACGGTTACGGATCGACGCTCCAGGGGTCGCTCCAGCGCGGGTCGCGCAACAGGGCCTCGTCGGTGAGGCTCTGGAGGAACGCGATCAGGTCGCGCCGCTCGTCCTCGCGCAGCGTCAACGGCTGGATCGACTCGCTCTGCCGCGGATTGGGGGCGCGCCCGCCGGCCACGTAGTGGTCGAGCACCTCGCCGAGCGCCGCGATGCTCCCGTC
>JAPOWL010000659.1 GCA_026707615.1 Acidobacteriota bacterium
ATCGCGCCTCGATGACGTCCTTGACGGCGGCGAACACCTGGCGGGCCAGGTCCTGGGAGATCCGCTCGCGGATCGCGCCGCACTCCACGACCACCGTGGCCCCGCCGGCCTCGATCGCGACGTCCCAGCGGTCGCGCGACAGCCCCTCCGGGCGGTCGTCGACGACGTCGGCCGGCGTCGCTTGCGTGTCCGTGTAGCCCGCCGCCACGCTGGCCGCGATCGGCGCGCCGTTGATCAGCACGCGCGCGGCCTGGATCGAGTCCTTGGGGATGCGCCGCTCGCCGTAGTGGAACGCCTCGTCGTCCGCGGTGAAGAAGGTGATGCCGTCGCCGGTCGGCAGCTCGGCCAGCACCACCTGCCCGCGCGCGGCGATCGCCTGCTGCTGGCGCTGCCGCCGGCGGCGGGCCCCGGTCAGCGAGGTCGCGAGCCCGAGCGACACGAACACGAGGAACACGGCGAGGACGGCGAAGAGGACGTCGCGCAACATGCCCGGGGCCATCGTACCAGACAGCCGCCGGGGGCGAATTGAATCCGCACGCCCCGGCGGGTACGATCGCCGGCCCGGCCATTCCCATGGATTCCGTCATCGTCCACTACCAGGAGATCGCGCTCAAGGGCCGCAACCGGCCGTGGTTCGTGGAGCGCCTCGTGCGCAACCTGCGCGACGCCACGGCCGGCCTCGACGTCGTGCGGGTGCGCCCGCTGATGGGCCGCATCGAGCTGCTCCTGGGGCCGGCGGCCGACTGGAACGCCGTGCGCGAGCGCGTCGGGCGGATCTTCGGCATCGCGAACTTCGCCCGGGCGCGCCGCACGGACCGGGGGCTCGAGGAGCTGGCGGCGGCCGTCATCCGCGACCTCGGCGGCGGGGCCGGAGGCGCCGCCCCCGCGGCCGCGAACGGCGGCGCGACGCGCTTCCGCGTGCGCGCGAGCCGGGCCGACAAGTCCTTCCCCCACACGTCGCCGGAGATCGAGCGCGAGGTCGGGGGGCGCATCAAGGCCGCGTGCGGCTGGCGCGTCGACCTCCGGGACCCGGACGTCGACGTGCGGGTGGAGGTGCTCGCGGACCGCGCCTACTACTCCCTGGAGCGGCATCCCGGCCTCGGGGGGCTCCCCTCGGGCGCGAGCGGCCACGCCATGTGCCTGCTGTCGGGCGGGATCGACTCGCCCGTCGCCGCGTACCGCGTGATGCGGCGGGGATGCCGGGTCCGCTTCGTGCACTTTCACGCCTACCCGATCCTCTCGAGCGCGTCGCAGGAGAAGGTGCGCGAGATCGCCGCGCTGCTGACGCGCTACCAGCTCGTGTCCCGGCTCTACGTGGTCGCCTTCGGCGAGGTGCAGCAGCGGGTGGTCGTGTCGGCTCCGCCGCCGCTGCGCGTCGTGCTCTACCGGCGGCTCATGATGCGCATCGCGGAGCGGCTCGCGAGACGCGCCGGCGCGCGGGCCCTGGTGACCGGCGATGCGGTGGGCCAGGTCGCCTCGCAGACGCTGGACAACCTGGCCGTCGTCGGCGAGGTCGTGAGGCTGCCGGTCCTCAGACCGCTCGTCGGCTTCGACAAGGACGAGATCACCCGCGAGGCCCGGACGCTCGGCACCTACGCGACCTCGATCATTCCCGACCAGGACTGCTGCACGCTCTTCACGCCGAGGAACCCGGCCACGCGGGCGCGCCGCGACGAGGTGGAGCAGGCGGAGGCGGCCCTGCCGATCGGGGAGATGGTCGACGCCGCGGTGGCGCGGGCGGAGCGTCACGACTTCGTCTTCCCGGAGGGCGCGCGGCGCCGCTCCGGGGTCGCGGAGGCGAGCTGAGGCGGCCCGCCGCGCGTGGCCGCCGGGGGCCGGCGAAGCGCCGGCGTTGCGGGGAGGCGGTGGGGAGGGAGGAGCGCTCCGATGTCGACGAATGCGAAGGGCTACGCCAACCCGGGGCTCCTGATCGCGCCGGACGAGCTCGCGGTTCGGCTCGTGCGGAGGTCCGAGGCGGCCGGGAGCTCCGGCTCCGAGGCGGCCGGGAACTCCGGCTCCGAGGCGGCCGGGAGCCCCGGCTCCGCCGCGTCCGCCCCCGTCGTCCTCGACGTCCGCCCG
>JAPOWL010000265.1 GCA_026707615.1 Acidobacteriota bacterium
TCGATGCTGCCCGTCTGGCTGCTGCTCCAGCCGCGCGACTACATCAACGGCATCCAGCTCTTCGTCGGCCTCGGCATCCTGTACGGCGCCGTCTTCATCGCCGCCCCGACCATCGTCGCCCCGCCGATCAATCCGAACGTCCCGCCGGGGACGCCGCCCATCATGCCGCTGCTGTTCGTCACGATCGCCTGCGGCGCGATCTCCGGCTTCCATGGCCTCGTGAGCTCCGGCACCACCTCGAAGCAGCTCAACAAGGAGACCGACGCACGCTTCGTCGGCTACCTGGGATCGCTCGGCGAGGGCACGCTGGCGATCGTCGCCATCATCGCGGTCACGGCCGGCTTCGCCATGACCGACGGCGGCCTGGGGCCGGCGCGGGAGGCCTGGCAGTCGGCGTACAGCAACGCGGAGAGCTTCGGCGCGGTGGGCGGCATCAGCGCGTTCGTCGCCGGCGGGGCGCGGATCGCCTCCGAGGGGCTCGGACTGCCGCTCGGCTTCGCCCAGACCCTGCTCGCCGTCATGGCGGTGCTCTTCGCCGGCACGACGATGGACGCCGGGGTCCGGCTGCAGCGCTACATCGTGCAGGAGTGGGGAACGATCTACAACATCCCGCCGCTCCAGAACGGCTACATCGCCACCGCCGTCGCGGTCGGGGCCTGCCTGGTGCTGGCGTTCGGCGCGGGGGGGGCGGACGGAACCGGCGGCATGATCATCTGGCCGCTGTTCGGCACGACGAACCAGTTGCTCGCGGGGCTGACGCTGCTCGTCATCAGCGTCATGCTGGTCAAGCTGAGGCGGCCGGCGCGCTACACGCTGATCCCGATGATCTTCGTCACGACGATGGCGCTGCTCGCCGCGCTCTACCAGCTCAGCACCCTCTACGCCGACGGCAGCTACGTGCTGGTGGCCATCGACGTGGTGATCATCATCACCGCCATCTTCGTCATGCTCGAGGCGGCCTCGGCGCTGATGCGCGAGCGGCGCGCCGCGGCAGCGGGGGCGCACTAGGAGTCTGCGCCGAGGAGGCGCGGCCATCCGAACGACGGGGTTGGGCGCCCAGCGGAGCCACAGGCGACGGACGTCGGGCAGGAATCTGCGCCGTAGAACGGAGACGACTCCTGGACGGTTGGCTGGGCGCCAGGCGGAGGCCGCAGCGCGACCATGCGGTCGCGGGGACGAATGGGCGGCGAGGCGCGCCCGGCCGCGCGCCTCGGAGGCTACGCGGCGGGAACCGGCATGGAAGAAGGCCACGGGAAGCGGATCGGGGCGCGCCTGGCGCGGGCGCGCACCCTGCTCGGCGAGTTCTACGCGGCGCCCTATCGAGGCGCGGTGGCGCGCGCCCGCCGCGACGAGGACGACCTCTTCATGCTGTTCGTCTTCGCGGAGATGATGGGCGTGCCGAACCCGGCCGCGTACTACACGCTGGAGCTCCAGCCGCTCCTGCTCGAGCGCTTCCACGAATGGCACACCCGGATGGGTCTGGAGCACTCGCCCCTTGACCACTTCCGCTGCTGCTGAGGGTCTCCTCGGACGGCGCATCGTCTTCGTCGGCGGCAAGGGGGGCGTCGGCAAGACGACCACCGCCGCGGCGCTGGCTCTGGCCGCGGCGGAGCGCGGTCGCCGCTGCCTGGTCGTGTCCACCGACCCGGCGCACTCGCTGCGCGACGTCTTCGACCGCTCGATCGGCAACGCGGAGACCACGCTGGCTCCCGGCCTCACGGGACTCGAGATCGATCCCGACCGGGCCGCGGATGCCCATATCGCGAGCGTCAAGGAGCGGATGAAGACGCTGGTCCATCCCCGCCTGTACGACGAGGTGGACCGGCAGCTCGACCTGGCGGCGCATGCGCCGGGCGCCACGGAGGCCGCCCTCCTGGAACGGGTTGCGGAACTGATGGCGCTCGCGGGCTCGCGCTTCGACCTCGTGGTCTTCGACACCGCCCCGAGCGGCCACACGGTGCGGCTGCTGTCGCTCCCGGAGGTGATGAGCGCCTGGATGGACGGGCTGCTGCGCCACCGCGAGCGATCGTCGCGGCTCGGCGCGATGCTCGGCAACCTCGGCGGCGGGCCGGGGCGGGGTGACGAGCTCTCGCTCATCGACGGGCGTGAGGACCACCCGCCGGACAGCCCCGAGGCGCGCATCAACGACGCCCTGCAGGCGCGGCGCCGGAAGCTCGTCGTTGCCCGCGAGCGGCTGCTCGACACCGCCGGCACGGCGTTCCTGCTCGTGGTCAATCCCGACCGGCTGTCGATTCTCGAGAGCCGCAGGATCGTGGAGACCCTGGCCCGGTTCGACCTCCCGGTGTCCGCCCTCATCGTCAACCGGGTGCTGCCCGACGCCGCCGAGGCTTTCGGGGCGTTCATCGACGCCCGGCGCGCGCAGGAGCAGACCCATCTCCGCGAGCTCGATGCCGCCTTCCCGACGCTGCGGCGGACCGTGATCCCGCTGCGGCCGGACGACGTGCACGGCCTGGAGGCGTTGCGCGAAATCGGCACCCAGCTCCTCGCCGCATGACCGTCCCGCCCCTCCTCGCCGCCCTCGTCTGCCTCGCCGCCTACGCGGCGGCGTACCGGTTCTACGCCCGCTTCCTCGCGGGCCGCGTGTTCGCGCTCGATCCGACCCGGCCGACCCCGGCCGTCCGCCACCGCGACGACGTGGACTACGTGCCGGCGAACCGCTACGTGCTGTTCGGCCACCAGTACGCCTCGATCACGGGCCTCTCCCCGATGCTCGGCCCCGCCATCGCGGTCATCTGGGGCTGGCTGCCGGCGATGCTGTGGGTGGTGCTCGGCGCGATCCTCATCGGCGCGGTGCACGACTTCGGCGCCCTGGTCGTCTCGATCCGCGCCCGCGGGATGTCGCTCGGCAAGGTCACGGAGAACCTCGTCGGACGGCGCGGCAAGACGCTGTTCCACCTCGTGATCTTCTTTCTCATCGCGCTGGCGATGGGCGTCTTCGTCCACGTCATCGCCGTGCTCTTCTCGCCCGAGTTCTACCCCGAGGCGGTGCTGCCGAGCGGTGTGCTCATCGGCGTCGCCGTCGCCATGGGGGTGGCGATGCACCGCGGCCGCTGGGGCATCCGGGGGCTGACCGCGGTCGGACTTGCGGCGGCCCTCGCGCTGGCGTTCCTCGGCATCCGCTACCCGGTCGTCGGCCCGTCGCTCGCGCAGTGGAAGTGGCTGCTGCTGGCGTACGCCTTCGCGGCGAGCGTCCTCCCGGTGTGGCTGCTCCTGCAGCCGCGCGACTACATCAACAGCCTGCTGCTCTACGTCGGCGTCGGCGCCATGTTCGTCGGCTTCGCCGCGACCAATCCGTCGTTCGCGGCCCCGGCCGTCGACCTCTCCCCGCCCGGCGCCCCGCCCATCGTGCCGTTCGTCTTCGTCGTCATCGCCTGCGGCGCCGCGAGCGGGTTCCATGCCCTGGTGTCGTCCGGCACGTCGGCCAAGCAGCTCTCCACGGAAAGCGACGCCCGCTTCGTCGGCTACGGCGCGATGATCGGCGAATCGCTCCTCGGGCTGATGGCGGTCCTCGCCTGCACGGCGGGCTTCGTCTCGCGCGAGGCGTGGCTGGAGCGCTACGAGAGCTGGCAGGCGGCCGACGGACTGGGCAACAACATCGCGGCCTTCGTGCGCGGCACGACGCACTTCCTCGAGGCGCTCGGCATACCGGAAGCCGTCGGCGGCACGTTCGTCGCCGTCATCGTCGTCTCGTTCGCGCTGACCTCGCTCGACTCCGCCACGCGTCTGCTGCGCTACAACGTCTCCGAGATGGGCGACACGATGGGCGTGGCCGCCCTCGGCAACCGCTACGTGGCCTCCGCCGTCGCCATCGCCGCCATCTGGGTCTTCGCCTTCATCCAGGTCGACGGCGAGTTCGCCGGCCTCATCCTGTGGCAGCTCTTCGGCACCACCAACCAGCTCCTCGCCGGACTCGCGCTGCTGGCCGTCACGCTGTACCTGCTTCGCCGCGGCAAGCCCCTCGTCTACACCGCGGCACCGATGGGTTTCATGCTGGCGTCGACCCTCACGGTGATGGGAGCCAACCTGGCGGACTTCTGGACCGCCGGCCAGTGGCTGCTGCTCGCCACCGGGGCCATCGTCTTCACGCTGGCCGTGTGGCTCGTGGCGGAGGCAGCGCTCGCCGTCGCGCGCTACCGTCGCAACCCCGTGCTGGACGGTCTGGAGGTCGTGTTCCCGAAGGAATGACCTTCGATGAGGGGGAGGCGCGGTCGGCGGACCGCGGCGGTCGGCGTCGTCCTGGCGGTCGCCGCCGCGTGCGAGTTCCCGACCGGGCCCAGCAACCTGGACCGCTGCGCCCGGGTGGTCGACTCGTACTTCACCCGCCGGAACGACCCCATCCTCCACGACCACGGCATCGTCTACTACAACCTCCTGTTCGAGAACACCTGCGACGAGCCCCTCACGGTGCGGGTATCGTCCACGTTGTTCGTGGACGGAGCGCCGGTGGAGCACAACACGGCGGCGCTCCAGTCCCTGCTCGGCGGGGACCACGCCGACCGGCCGGGGACGGGCGAGCTGCCTCACAACCAGGAATGGCTCTGCTTCGGCTCCCGGGATGGGCGGGACGGCGCCGGGACCCAAGCAATCAAGTTCGGAGAATGCTCCTTTCCGGAGCACCAGTACGCCCAGGGCGACATCGACGTGCGGTGGGCGTGGGCGGCGTGCCACCTGGGCGGGCGGAGCTGTTCGTATCCCGACTACCTGTGACCGCCGCCCGCACAACACGATGTCCTGACGCCGTCTCGGGATCCAGCACTGGCGCGGCCGGGGTTCCTTGGCGCGGTCCGTGGACATCGGCGGCGGGGCCTCGTAGACTGGCCGTACACGTATAGCGCTTGGGACGACGCGATGCTTACCATTCGCCTACCCGTCGAGATCGAGCGGCGTCTGGCCGAACTCGCTCGCAAGACCGGGCGCACCAAGACGTTCTACGCACGAGAGGCGATCCTGACGCATATCGAAGACCTGGAGGATCGCTACCTGGCCGAGGAGCGACTGGCGGCGCCAGCCAGGCGGTGGTCTCACAAGGCTCTCGAGGCCGAGCTTGACCTCGAGCGTTGAGTGGCGAAGGTCGGAGCCCACGTCAACCTCATCCGCGCCATCTCGGAGACGCGGGCCTTCCGCGCACAAAGGCCGCTGCTTCTACCCAGAAGCGGAAGCCCCACGCCGTCGTAAAGCTCCCCTCACGTGAGGTCCCGAGGTCATGTCCACCCCTGCAGCCGGGCATCGTCGCGACAACGAACGCCGCATCGCACGGATGAACGCGTGGCTCGACCTGGCCGGCAAGGCGTCGGACGAAGACTCGGCCCACGTCCGGTTCGTCTTCTACTGGATCGCATACGAGGCGGCCTACAAGGTGGATGGTAGCGACTCCCCTGAGTCCCGCGCGACGGAGTCGGTGCAACGACGCTCATTCCATCGCAGGGTGGCACGGTACGGCGGCGGGAGGTTGCGGGACGTAGTGCGTCAGCACCTTGCGGACGTCACCGCCATCCTCGAACTTCGCCAGGCGCATCCGTCCTTTTGGCAACGGTGGCGGGAGGATGCGCGGGTGGAGAGCGTCGGCGACTGGGAAAGGAGCTTCGGCGGACGTGCCCGCAAGGCAACGCAGCTACTACGTGACGCCATCAAGAACTAGTCTCGCGGAGGGGCCAACGCACGAACGGCCGAGGCATTGAACATCCTCTTTCTGAATCTGGCTGTCGTTCGCAACCAGATCGTGCACGGTGCCAGTGCGGGTTCCCAGAGTCGCGGGCGAACACAGGTACTGCTGGGCGCCCGACTGCTCCATGCGCTGGTCCCCTGCTTCCGAGACAGCGTCGAGTCCAACCTCGACGAGGACTGGGGACAACCACCCTTCCCGCGCGTCGGCGCCGGGCGTGACGACGAGTGTCCACCCCCTTGGCTGCAGGCGGGCTCCCCGCGAACGGGAGGGACGCGGGAGGGACGACCTTCCGGGTATGACCCTCAGTAACCGACGATTCGCGGTCGAAGGCCGTCTGCGGGCAACCGCAGAATTGCAGCCAACTGCCGCGTGAAGTCCGACAGCCGCTGCCAGAGGGCGCCGGCGTCGCCGCCGGTCTTCGCCGCCATCCGGCAACAGCCCGCCAGCACGATCTCCGCGTAGTACTTGGCCTCGCCCCGGACCCCCGTATCGCGGATGGGCGGGCAAGCAACCCGCCACGCCCCAGGGAGTTGTTGCCGGAGAAATGCGTCGAACCGCCGTCCGTCCGCATCGTCGGGATTCGGGTTCAGAACGAACAACAACACCGCGGCGCGCGCAGTGACCTTCGCCACCGCGGGTACGACGTCCGCCGCCCGGCGCCTCACGAAGTGATCGAAGAACGGGTCGACCAGCACGAAGTCGCCGGGCTCCGCGCCATCGACTATCGCGTCCAGCATCCGATATCCGTCGTAACCGGGCGCGGGATCGTGCTCCGCATCCCCAGCACGCGCTGAGAACACCTCGTCGAGCATCCCCAGCCCGGATGCGCGCAACCGCTGGCGGCGCGCGCTGGAGGCATCGCCGCTGAGGATGCGAACCTTGGCCCCGGCCGCCTCGGCGGTATGCCGAACGACGAAGCCGCTGCCGTAGTAGCGACCGCTTTCGATCCCCGTCTGGGCCGTACGCAACGCACATGCGGTCAGGGCGCGTACACGCCTTGCCACCTCGGGCGCAACCGGTCCCCAGGGTTCGCCACCGAACGGATCCAGGAAGCGTAGCGGCACGCCCAGCCCACACTGCCACCGGACGTACTCCGCAAGCACCCCGTGCTTGAGCAGGTCACCGGCGTTCCCCATGTCGTACGGCAGAGGATCATCGCCGCCGGTCCGTGGAATCGACATCACCCCGCCCCGCCGCTGGTTCCTGCCTCTAGACAGCGTGCACTCAGCGGTCGTCGCCGCGACGCAGCTCGACAGCCACGAACGGCGCATGCCGCGTCAGGTAGTCGACCGAGATGGCGCCCCGCCAATAGTCCTCCGCGAACTCTGCGCGAGCGGCGCAACACGTGACATCGTTCAGCCGCAAGCGCTCAATCGTCGCTTCGATGGAGGTGCGCACGCCGTCCGGCAGTCGCTCGCCCTGCACCACCTGGAACTGGACGAGCTCGAGAGTGAACCAGCCGTCCTCCACGTCGAAGGGATCGAGCACGCTCGAGACGGCGCCCTTCCGGGCGTTCATCAACGCGCAGGCCAACCGGTAGTTGCGCCACTCGTAGACCTGATCCCACTGCGTGGATTTGGGAACCATATGGTCGACGCTGGGCGCACCGGAGCCTCCGGGAATGTAGAGGCACAACTACGAGCAGATTCGGTTGTAGGCTTCCAGCAGATCGCCCGCTGCCTCGCGCCAGTAAGGTGGAAGCCTGTCCGCAGGAATCTCCTCCCTCGACGCGGCGACCTGTGCATGCCGCCTGCCGGCGGCGCGCGGCCGCTTCTCTCCGACCAGTTCAGCGATGGCCCGCAGTCCGGGCTGCCTCACCTTCGCGTCGAAGTCCGGGGGTGGGGGTGCCGGAAGGACGCGAATCACGGACGGCCCCCGCGGGCCTCCACGAACGCGTTCCAGCGCACCCAGGAACGGTCGACGTCCGGCAAGACACCCCGCAGTTCGCGGTGAACCTCCATCACCTCGTTGAGTGATGCGTCGGGTCGCCGCAGGAGCTCTCTTGCGCGGAGGATCGCCCGCTCGGCCTCGATGCTGCTCCGGTTGGTCGGCAAATCGAACGCCTCGCTGGTTAGCCACGCATCCGGCGTCCCCCGCGGGGTGAACGCACGGCGCCTCAGATGCGCCTCGGGTGGATCGCCGTCGAGGTCCAGATCGAACCACGCATCTTTCCGCGTGTCGAACCAGTGCTCGGCGGAGCCCAGCACGAGAGGTGCATGCGTCGAGGCGATGAGCTGCAGATCGGCACCGTCGAGGAGCTCCCGGCCGACGTCCCTCAGCGCGGTGAGCATGGAGCGCTGCCATCTGGGGTGCAGATGGCTCTCCACCTCATCGAAGAGCATGGTGGCCTGGCGGACAACCTCCTCGCCTCGGAGATCCGCCGCGATCCGATGCTCGCTCCAGGCCCACGTCAACATGTAGGCAAGCGCGACCACCCGACGAACTCCGGACGAGGCGTGAAGGACGGGCACGTCGCCAGCATGGTTCGTCCGGATGGATGGAATGTCCCGCGCGTCGTCGATCGACAGGCGCATGGGCGGGCCGGGCTCGAGTCGGTCACCGGCCTCCCAATTCGGGGACAGGGCTCGCAGGGCCTGGGCCATTGCCTTGGCATTCGCGTCCCCGGCCTTCATCCAGGTCGACCAGTCGTGTAGCAGGCCGTTGCAGAGCGGGACCTTTCTCCCGTCCACGGCGGCCCGGAGTCCGTCCCACACCTCGGCATCCGTGAAAACGTACGGCGGACGTCGCTCGGGGTTGACGGGGGGTGCCAACCGCGGCCAGTTGTTGCGCGCCGTGTCCCACACGGAGAACGAACCATCAGCGTGCGCGTACACGATGAGAGCGTCTATCCTCTCCGACCCGCGAGGTGTCCACGCTTCCTCCGTTGGCGAATAGGCCACCCCGTAGCCGACGGGCTCATTGGCATAGTGTGCGCGAAACCGGATCGCTGAACGCTGGTGCCGGTTCCGGGGTCGGGCTGGCAGGCCAGAGGTCTTTCGTCGATTGACTTCCGCCGGCCAGGCCCCGGTCAGCACCCACCACGCGGTGTCGAGGAGAAAGCTCTTTCCGAGGCCGTTGTCCCCGGTGATGAGGTTCACGCGCGGCGCGAACTCGATCTTCATGCGCGGCGCAGGACCCACGTTGTCGAGTTCGAGGTACTCGAGCATGTTCGGCTCGTCGTGCCTACGTGAAGAGGTCGCAGGCTTGGACGGCGAAATCCGTGAGCACCGGACTCCCCGTCAGGACGTCCGTATCGTGGAGCTCCCTCGCGGGCTGATCGGGGCGGTGGACGACGATAGACCGCGACTCCGGGTACACGACCCACACGAGGCGCGTGCGGGTGGCCAGCCAGTCCGACACCCTGTTCTGCACGGCCGCTCCCGAATCGCCGGGAGACACGACTTCCACGGCCAGGTCCGGCGCCATTTCGAGAAATCCGGCCGGGATGTCCTCAATCCCGAGCCGCTGGCCGGCCACGAACGCCACGTCTGGCGCGCGTACCGTGTCCGGATCGCGGCGCAGGAGAAAGCCGGTCTCCGCGGCGAAGACCCGGCCCAGGCTTCGCTCCAGAACGTGGTTGCCGACGAGCAACGCGACCTTGTGGGCAACCTGTCCGTGTCGTCCCCCCGCCGGCGCCATCACGATCAGCTCTCCTTGGACGAGCTCCGTCCGCTTGCCCAGGTCCGAGTGGCGCGTCGAAACCGACGGCAACTCGTCAGCCGTGACCAGGGGTCTTGGAGCACTCACGGTCACCTTTCAACCTTTCGACCCATTCTACGCCGCCCCTGCGTGGACACCGGACGCCAGGGGCCGTAGACTGGCGGGCCACCTTCGGACCAGCCGAGGTCTCCGCCGCCGCCTGAAAGCGCGACGCTCGCGGCGCCGAGCGCCGAACCGGCCCTCGAGGGTCCAGTCCTGACCGGCATGCCGTCTGACCACGTGATCAAGGTCGAGGCCCTCCGCAAGGCGTACGGCCGCACGGTCGCGGTCGCCGACGTCTCCTTCACCGTTCGGCGGGGCGAGATCTTCGGCCTCATCGGGCCGAACGGGGCCGGGAAGACGACGACGCTGGAGTGCGTCGAGGGGCTGCTGGCGCCCGACGCGGGACGGATTGCGGTCCTCGGACTCGACCCGGTCCGCGACCGGCGCGCGCTGCAGCTCCGCATCGGGGTGCAACTGCAGGAGGCGCAGCTCCAGAAGCGGATCAAGGTGTGGGAGGCGATCGCCTTCTGGCAATCGCTCTATCCGGATCCGGCCGACGGCGACGGGCTGCTCCGGCAGCTCGGGCTCGACGAGAAGCGCAACGCGTGGTTCATGACGCTCTCCGGCGGGCAGAAGCAGCGCCTCTTCATCGCCCTCGCGCTGGTGAACGATCCCGAGGTCGTCTTCCTCGACGAGCTGACGACCGGGCTGGATCCGCAAGCCCGGCGCGCGATCTGGGACCTCGTGCGGGGCATCCGCGAGCGCGGCAAGACGGTCGTGCTGACCACCCACCTGATGGAGGAGGCCGAGCGCCTGTGCGACCGCGTGGCCATCCTGGATCGCGCCCGCATCGTCGACGTCGACACGCCGGCCGCGCTCGTCGAGCGGCACTGCCAGCAGCGGACCGTCGTGGTCGCGACCGACTCCGGCAGCGCCGCGGAACGCTTCCGCGCGCTCCCGACGACGACCTCCGTCCGCAGCGATGGCCACCGGCACGAGATCGCCGGCCGCGGCGACGCCCTCGTCACCGACGTCATCCGGACCATCTCGGCGCACGGGATGCCGGTCTCCGAGTTCCGCACCGAGCTGCCCAACCTGGAGGACGTCTTCCTGACGCTGACGGGGCGCTCGATCCGGGCGTGAAGCACCGCCATGCCGACCTCGCTCAGACACCTGGCGCATCTCACCTGGCTCGAGACGAAGATCTTCGTGCGCGAGCCCTTGGGCGTCATCGGGTCGGTGGCCGTACCGGTGCTGCTCTTCGTGGTCGTGGGGCGGATCGCCGCGGGCAGCGTCGAGACACCGGACGTGGAGACGGGCGGCGACGGTCCGGGAACGACCGCCTTTCTGCAGTCGGGCCTGCCGGTCTTCGCCGCGATCCTGATCGCCCTGAGTGCCGTGCTCTCGCTGGTGACGATCATCGCCATCTACCGCGAAGGAGGAATCCTCAGGCGCCTGCGCGCGACACCCGTCCGACCGCCGACCATCCTGCTCGCGCACGTGCTGGTCAAGCTGATGTTCACCGCGGCAACGCTGGCGCTGATGGTGCTGGCGGGCCGGCGCTTCTATCCGGTGGACGTCGACGCGCCGCTCGTCTCCTTCACCCTCGCGCTCGTCCTCGCCACCTGGAGCCTGCTCTCGATCGGCTTCGTCATCGCCAGCGTCGTCCCCACGGCTCGGTTCGCCCAGCCGCTCGGGGCGCTGATCCTCTACCCGATGATCCCGCTGTCCGGGCTCTTCGCGCCGATCGACATGCTCCCGCCCGCGCTGGAGACGCTCGCGCGCCTGCTGCCGTTGACCTACGCGGTGTCCCTCTTGCGCGGCATCTGGACCGGCGAGCCGTGGTTGGCGCACGCGGGGGACGTAGCCGCCCTCGGCACCGTCTTCGCCGTGGCCACCGCCATCGCCTCCCGCGTGTTCCGCTGGGAGTGATCCCGAGATCGACACCTACATGTCCGTGGCTCAACGAATCCACGTATGCTGTGGCGAACGGAGAGAATCACGATCCGCGTCGACGAAGCGGTCATGCGCGCGGCACGGGTCCACGCCGCTGAGCGCGGGACGACGGTAGACACTCTCGTGAACGAGTTTCTGGCGAGGCTTGCGAACCAGGAGAGGGTCCGCGCCGCTAGGCGGACAGGTGAGCTGAGTGAGCAGTCGGCGGCCCGTATCTCGTTGCCGCGCCCGCCGGAGCCAGAACGGCCTGACGAGAGCAGCCGGGCCGTCGAGTTGGAGGAACAAGCACGCGTGGACACCTGACCGCACCTGAGAGTCGATCTTGAGAGAGTGCTGTTCCTCCGTTCGGATCGTTCCCGTGCGCCGGCGACTCAAGTCGCCTGAAATCGAGCGCGTATAGAAGGTTGAGCAACCTCGCTCCTCGGACGGCGAGGCAGCAACTCGACGCCCGGCGCGGTTCGGCTCGGTCGCCGATGGAAGGTGGTCATTCGCACGCTCCGCCGCCGGCTCCAGAGCGTGCTCACAGGAGGTCTGCGCCCAACGAGGGATCGACCAGCGCACCGGCCGGCGATCGCCGCGACGTCGCGGCAGTCCGTCGCGGCATTGATCGTGCCGGTTGGCAACGCCGCTTCATAGAAGGTGTCCACCGAGGTTCCACGTAGGCTACACGCTTTTTTGGCCCGCTGTACGCCTCGGTGGGTCAAAGCCCAGCCCGTGCCGCGCCGCCCGCTGCAGGCGGATCTTTGCGAGGCTATGCGGCGGGGTTGCGCCTGGCGGCAGTGCCGCCAGGCACCCGCCTCAGTCTGGGAGCGTGAACGTCACGAGCATGTTGCTCCCGATTGGCGCCTCAAGCTCGGCCGCGTAGTTGTTGAGGCGGAAGTATCCGCCACCGCCGGCCGGCACCGTGAGGTATTGGCGTCCGCCGGCAGTGTAGGTGACGGGAAACCCCGTGATCTGACTACCAAGGACCGTCTCCCACAGGACCTCGCCCGTCTCGGCATCAAACGCGCGGAAGCGACGGTTGAGATCGCCATGAAAAACCACGTTGCCGCCGGTCGCCAGGACCGACCCGGCATTCGGTGCCCGCTGACTGAAGCGCCAGACCTCGCGTCCCGTCGAGATATCGATCGCACGCAGCTCGGTGAGGTCGCCCCCTTCCTCCAACCCGGGCTCCGGGATCGTGAACCGCGGGCCCGTGCCGTTGGGGGAGCGGTCGTTGGCCGTCTGGTTCAAGCAGGACCGATTGAACGGGATGTAGAGCAGTTGGGTCTCGGGGCTGTAGGACCAGGACCAATACCCCTTCACGTTGTGTCCGCAGATGATGTACTGCTCGCCGATCTCCCTGGCCACGAGGTCCATGTTGATATGGACCTGGCCGGTCTCGACATCGATGTCGCTGATGACGAACCGCTCGGTCGAGGTGAACGGAATCGGGTCGGCCCAGAGGAACTCGCCGGTCTGGCGGTCGTTGACGAACAGTCCACCGGGCTCTCCCATCGTCACGACGACCTTGCGCTCCTGCGGGGCCCCGACCACCGCGGGATTGATCCACCTGACCGCATCGGGGTCGGGGTTCACAACGATGTCGATCAGCGTCCGCTCCTGAACGAAATCGTGGTCCCAGTCGTCACACGGCAGGTGCTGGTAGTACCAGTCCATGGCCCCAGTGTCCGCGGCCAGGGCGACCGTCGAATTGGAATAGAGCTCGCACGGGGTGCGGTCGCCGACGTCCCATGTGCCGCGACGCACGATCCGCGTGAAGGGTGACGGCACCGCAATGCCCCAGTAGGTGAGACCCAGCTCGGGATCGTAGCTGCCCGGAACCCCCCACGGAGAGACGTGGATTCGCCGCGCGGTCGGAACGTCGCCCCACGTCGACCCGCCGGGATCGTCCGCGCCGGCCGCCGTGTAGAAGCGCCACTCCTCCTGGCCGGTGTCGGCGCTATATCCCGAGATGAAGCATCGCGCCCCGCCGGCGCTGCTGCACGCGCGTCCGGTCAGGACCCGTCCATCGACGATCATGGCCCCCGAGGAGTGCGTCATACGGTCGCGGTAGTCAGCCAGCCGGCTCTCCCAGTTCAGCGCACCTGTACGCGCATCCACAGCGACCAGGTGGGAATCGCCGGTCAGATGGAGGATGTTGTGGCCGTAGATCGCCAGGCTGCGGGTCCGATCGCCCAAGGTCGCGTACTCGCGGATATCGGCGGGCAACTCCCTCTCGTAGTCCCAGATCAGGTCTCCGCTCGTGGCGTCCAACGCCTGCAGGTGATCGCCGCCCGGGTGCGCGACATACATCACACCGTCGTAGACGAGCGGCCTCAACTGCATCGGGCCCTCGTCCATCGCGCGCATCCAGGCCAGCTTCAGATCACCCACGTTGTTCCGGTTGATCTCGTCGAGCGGGCTGAAGGCGTGATGGTCGTAGGTCCGATGGACCAGGAGCCAATCCTCAGGGTCGGGATCCCTCAGCATCGCATCGGTCACGGGGACGAACTCCTCCGGGGTGCGTGACTGTGCGTCGAGAGACTGCAGCTGACCGAAAGATACCACCATCAGCAGGACCGCCAACCATGCCGTGCGCTTCTGATTCGCCATTGGTCCCTCATCCTTTCCGGAAGACATGCGCTTCACTCTACCGGTTCTTTGACCCAAGGGTGGTTGTCGCAAACGGCCGGGGCGCAGAGCACGCTGTGGCCGGCCTCGACCAGCGCGTGCGCGACGGCGCAGAGCGCGTGGCTCTTGCCCACACCCGGCAGGCCGAACGCGAGGACGTTGGTCGCCGTTTCGAGGAACGCCCCGGTGGTCAGCGTCTCGAGCTGCTGCACGACCGGCGCCGGCAACCGTCCGGTGTCGAGCGTCGCGAACGTCTTGCCGGGAGGCAGACGGGCGGCGCGGCGCAAGCGGGCGATCCGGCGCTGACGGCGCGCTTCGGCCTCCGCCTCGGACACCTCAAGCAGCACCGGCATCGCCTCGGGGTGCCCGGCCTGCGTCAGGCGCGGCACG
>JAPOWL010000458.1:0-1516 GCA_026707615.1 Acidobacteriota bacterium
GAGGCCGTCTCCCTCTCGTCCGACGTTCTGCCGGAATACCGCGAAGTCGAGCGCACCAGCACGACGGTGGTCGACGCCGCCGTGGCGCCGGTCGTTGCCAGCTACCTGCGCCGGCTCGAACCGGCCATGCCCGGCCCCCTGTGGGTGGTGCAGTCCAACGGCGGCGTGCTGCGCTCGGTCGAGGCGGCTGAGGCGCCGGTGCGCACCGTGCTCAGCGGTCCAGCCGCCGGCGTCGTGGGCGCGCAGCACGTCGCACGCGCTTCGGGCATCGCCAATATCGCCACGCTCGATATGGGCGGCACGTCGACCGACGTGGCCGTCTGCCCGGGAGAGCCGCTGCGCACAACCCACGCCGAAGTCGCCGGCCTGCCCGTGGCCATTCCCATGACGGACATTCACACGGTCGGCGCGGGCGGCGGCTCGATTGCCCAGCTCGACGAGGCTGGCGCCCTGCGGGTCGGTCCGCGGAGCTCGGGCGCCATGCCGGGCCCCGCCGCCTATGGCCGGGGCGGCGTGGAGCCCACCGTGACCGACGCGAACCTGGTCCTGGGTCGCCTTGCTCCGGATGCGGCCCTTGGCGATCGCGTTCACCTCGACGCCCAGCAAGCCCGCCGCGCGGTCGGGCGGCTCGTTGCCGACGACGAGCATTCCGATGCCGCGCTGCGCCGGGCGGCACTCGCGGTCATCGCGGTGGCGAATGCCCACATGGATCGCGCGCTGCGCGTGATTACGCTGGAGCGCGGCTTCGACCCGCGCGACTTCACCTTGCTTCCGTTCGGCGGGGCGGGTCCGATGCACTGCTGCGAGTTGGCGGAGCGGCTCGAGATCGAGCAGGTGCTCGTGCCACCGCATCCCGGCGTGCTGTCCGCGCTCGGCGCCCTGACCGGCGCGCACACGCGTGAGTACACCGCCACCGTGCTCGACGAGGCGCACGCGCTGACGCCGGATCGGCTGGAGGAGCTGTTTGCTCCGCTCGAGCAGACGGCGCGCGACGACCTTGCGCCGGCGCGCGATCCGCGGCTGCAGCGGCTGCTCGACGTGCGCTACGTCGGGCAGTCGTTCGAGTTGAGCGTGCCGCTCGGGGATGGGGGAGTGCCCGAGGCCGTGCGCCTGTTCCACGAGCGGCACCACCAGCGCTATGCCCACAGCCGGCCGGACGCCCCGGTCGAGATTGTGGTGGCGCGGCTCGTCGCCTCGGTGCCGCAGCCGTCGATTGCGCCGTCGGCGCCGGCGGCAGCCGGTGACCCGGATGCCGGAACGACGCAGGCCACCCTGGCCGACGGCACGGTGCGTGACGTGCCGCTGCTTTCGCGCCACGACCTGGGTGTCGGCTTCAAGCTTGAAGGTCCGGCCGTGGTTACCCAGTCCGACGCGACCACTTGGGTGGCGCCCGGCTGGCGGGCGACCGTGGACCCACAGGGCGCGATGATCCTGCGGCGCGCGACATAGCCCGCTCCCTGGAGCTTGGTGAGATTGGTCACTTTGGTGGGCAAGCGGCATCCATATCGTTGACTCT
>JAPOWL010000458.1:1526-2061 GCA_026707615.1 Acidobacteriota bacterium
GTTGACTCTCGGTATGTCCGTCATCGAAGTCCAAGATCTCCGCAAGGCCTACGACGACGTCAAGGCCGTCGACGGCGTCTCATTCACGGTCGAGATCGGTGAGGTCTTCGGCATGCTCGGGCCGAACGGCGCGGGCAAGACGACGACGGTCGAGATCATGGAAGGTCTGCGCCCGCGCGACTCCGGAGCGGTGCGTGTGCTGGGATTGGACCCGGGACGTGAGGCCGGCGACCTCAAGCGCAAGATTGGCGTCCAACTGCAGCAGGTGTCGCTCTACCCGCGGTTGCGCGTGGTTGAGGTGATCGAGCTCTTTGCGTCGTTCTACGGTCGGGCGGGCGTGGCCGACCATCTCTTGACGCTTCTGGGTTTGGAGGAGCGGCGCCGCGCCTTCGTCAAGGACCTTTCCGGCGGACAACAGCAGCGGCTATCCGTGGCCCTGGCCATGGTCAACGACCCGCCGGTCATCTTTCTCGACGAGCCCACCACCGGCATGGACCCGCAGGCCCGTCGCAGCCTGTGGGAGACCATCGAGCAG
>JAPOWL010000532.1 GCA_026707615.1 Acidobacteriota bacterium
AGGCCCCCATGCTCGGGAAGCCCGTGAACGGCATGCCGCAGTGGAAGTAGAAGTTCGCCTGGGCGTGCTCCATGAACGGCGCGGTCATCGAGCGGATGACGGTCAGCTCGTCCGCGACGCTGCCGGTGTGCGGGAAGAGCGCGCTGACCGGGATGCCGCTGCTGCCGTAGCGCGTGAACTCCCACGGGCTGGGCCAGATGTTGCCGTCCTGGTTGAACATCGTCCGCTCGGTCTGGAACGGCATCGGCTCGCCCGCCTCGGCCGCCAGCCGCGGCTTCGGGTCGAACGAGTCGACGTGCGACATCCCGCCCGACATGAAGCAGAAGATGACGTTCTTGACCCTGGGCGCGAAGTCGGGCGCCCTGGCGGCGAGCGGGCCGGCGGATGCGGCGCCGGCCGCGCCGCCCTCCTGCGCCAGCCCGGCGTAGGCTTTGTCGGCCATCAGCGCCGTCATGGCCAGCCAGCCGAAGCCGGTGGAGGTCTGCCGCAGCATCTCGCGGCGCGTCAGGAACGGGCGGGCTCCGGGGTGGTGGCGTGGGTCGAAAGGCATGGGTAATCCCTACGGGATGAAGATGGATTCCTTCAGGTTGAACAGGCTGTGCGCGACGTCCTGCCACACCGCGGCATCGTAGAGCAGCAGTGACCGGTCGACGCCCCGCTCTGCCGCCACCGCGCTCAGGTAGTCGGCCACGCGGGCGCGCTCGGCCTCCGACGGCGGGCGCGCGAGCGCCTTGACGAACATGTGCGTGATGCGCCCGTCCACCGACGCCGCCTCGCCCTCGGCGAGCCGTCGGCCCCACTCGGCCGCCTGGCCGATGACGAACGGGCTGTTGAGCAGCGCGAGCGACTGGGCCGGGACGTTGGTCGTGTCCCGCTGGCCGCGCGTCGTCGCCGGCTTCGGCAGGTCGAAGACCTCCAGGAACGGGTTGTGCGCGTTGCGCCGGATCTCCTGGTAGATGCTCCGCCGCCCGTCGCCGTCCACCGGGCCGTTGTTCGGATCGCCCTGGGTCAGCCCGCGCCGCGCCGCGTAGTGCACCGGCACCGACGGCCCGTACATCGTCGGGTCGAAGCGGCCGGAGATCGACAGCATCGCGTCGCGGATTGCCTCGGCGTCGAGGCGCCGCAGGTTGGCGTGCTGCAGCAACCGGTTGGACGGGTCGATCTCGGCGGCCCGGGCCGACGCCTGGCTGCTCATCCGATAGGCCCGGCTGAGGACGAGACGGCGGGCGAGCCGCTTGATCGAGTAGCCGTCATCGACGAAGCCGGCGGCCAGGTAGTCGAGCAGCTCGGGATGCGACGGCGGGTCGCCGAGCCGGCCGAAGTTGTCGACGGTCCGCACGATGCCGTAGCCGAACAGGTAGCGCCAGACCCGGTTGACCGCGACGCGCGCCGTGAGCGGGTTGTCGGGCGCGGTGACCGCCTCGGCCAGGTACAGGCGGACGAGCCCCGGCTCGGGATACCGCCGGTTGTCGACCGCGGTCAGGAACCCGCGCGGCACCACCTCGCCGAGGTTCCTGTGGTTGCCCCGCTCCAGCAGGGGCTGATCCGGCGCCGCCTCGTCGATGACGCCGGGCACGCGGCGCGCCACCGGCACGTCCCGCTCCAGCAGCCGGTACTCGGCCACCGGCGCGCGCAGGTCGATCAGATCCTCCAGCGAGCGGGTCAGCAGGTCGGCCCGCACGAGCTCGTCGAGGAACACCGCCTGCTGCTCGCTGAGCCGGTCGTCGCGCCAGGCGGCGACCGCCTCCCCCGTCCGCCGGCCGATCAGGGCGGCCAGCTCCTCGCGCGACGTCGGCGCCGCGCCCTCCGCGTCGCCGCCCAGCAGCGAGAGGATGGGAACCAGCGTCTCCTTCGGCGTCCGCTTCTCGTCGTGGAACACGATGCGGCTGGCGCCGATGAACGACCGTCCGTCGCCCCGCCGCGTCGGCCGGTGACGCAACTGGCTGTCCTCCGGGTCGAGCTGGAACCGCGTGGCGTCGTCCTGGGTCGCGAACTCGATGTAGGCGTTGAAGCCCTTCCAGAACTCGGTGTCCCACTGCACCCAGCCCATCTCGTCG
>JAPOWL010000325.1 GCA_026707615.1 Acidobacteriota bacterium
CTCGGGCTCCGTGTCTAGCGGCGGCCGAACGAGTAGCGGATCTGTGCCGTGAACCGGCGCGGAATCCCGGGATTGCCTGCGTTCTGCGACGAGAAGTCGTCGGCAATGTAGTACTGGTCGGTGAGGTTGGTGGCCGCGAGCACGAGCTGGGCATCGGCCAGGCGGAAGCTGACCGCGGTATTGAACAGCGTGTAGGACGGGAGGATCTGCGGGTCGATCACGTTGTCGCGGAGGGGGCGTTCCCCGACGAAGGCCACCCCCGTCGTCCACACCACGTTGTCGGCCCGGCCGCTCCTGCCGAACCGCAGCGTCACGCCGGCGCCCGCAATGTGCCGCGGGCTCATCCGCAACTGGAAGCCGTCGAAGTTCCCGGTCGTCGTGCGGAACTCGTCGTGGCGCGCGTCGTGAAAGGCATAGTTCGCGTACAGCTGGTGGCCGCCCGCGAACACGCCCTGCACTTCGCTCTCGAATCCGCGGACGCTCGTGGTGGCGTTCGTGAACAGGAACGTCTCGGGACCGGTGCGAAACGACCGGGGGCCGTCGAGCTTGCGCATGTTGAACACCGCGGCCTGCATCGATACCGCGGAACCCAGCAGGCGAAGCCCCCCATGACGACGCCGCCGCGCGTGCTGAGGCTGGGAAACTGCGGCCGGAACCCGCGCGAGACGTGCGCGAAGGCGGCCACGTTCAGCGGCGCGTTCCCGGTGAGGTTGACCGTCACGCCGGCCCGCGGGCTCAGCTTGGATCCATTGAAGCTCGAGACGACGCCGGTGTCGGAGCGCCGCAGCTCCTGATCGAAGTCGTCCCAGCGCAGTCCGACGGTTCCCACCACGCGTCCCACCTCGACACGATTCTGGAGGTAGCCGCTGACGATTCTCTGCTCGAAGTCGGATGTCACCTCTCCCGACGGTATCCCCTTCGGCCCGTTCTCGATGTTGCCGACCGGGTTGACGTAGTCGGGCCCGACGAACGTCTGGCCGCTGCGGAAGCGCGGTGACAGGCGCGCCTCGTCGCCCCACTCGAGCCCGAGGCCGGCGAGGAACGTGTTCCGGAGGTTCAGGGTCCCCGTCGTCCATTGCACCGTCGTGTCGTTCAGGAACGTGTCCTGCGCGGAATCGCTCTGCCACCAGCCTTTCGTGCGGGTCGTGGGTGGCGGCACGATCGTGATGCCGCCCGTGGACAACCGCGTGTAGCGATTGAAGTTGAAGGCGTTCGTGACAACGACGTTCGAGTTCGCGATGACGTCGGTGCGTGCGCTCAGCGACTGCAGGCGTGCATCGAAGACGGCGTCGGGAATCCCGAAGTTCTCCTCGCGCGTGATGCCGAACATGGGACGGCCATTCTCGAGGGGGACGATCGAGCCGCGTCCGGCTTCGACGTCGCTCGCCAGGTACTGGAGCCGCGTGTTCAGCCCCGCAGCAGAGTAGTCGTTGACCAGCGAGAGGAAGGCGGTGTCGCGTCCGGTGTCCTGCTGATGCCCGTCGGACCTGGACGCCGATCCGGTGGCGGCGAAGCGCCCGCCACCATACGGAAGACTGACCGCGGTCCGAGCCTCGTGCGTGGCGAAGCTCCCGGCGCGGTACGTGATCTCCCCCACGGGGGTGGCCGCGGCCTCCGGCACCGTGAAGAACTGCATGACCCCACCCACCGCACCGCGTCCGTAGACGGCCGAGGTGGCGCCCTTCACGAACTCGACGCCTTCGAGCATCGGCACCGGCACCATCGTGAGGTCGGCACTGCCGCTCAGTTGGCGAAGGGGCGCGCCATCTATCAGCACTAGCACGTCCCGCGTATCGCGCAAGCCGCAAGTCGCCACCCGCGTGTAGGCGTTGCCCTGTGTTCCATGCTGCAGCCCGGCGACGGTCCGCAGCGCTTCATCGAGTGTCGCGGCCCCGGTTTCCTCGATGTCCTCGCCGTCGACGACGGTGACCAGGAACGGTGCCTGCGCCCTTTCCTCCACGACCCGGCTGACGGTCTCGACGAACTGGGTGAAAGGAGACAGCGGAAGCTCGACGGGCAACTCTCGTTGAGGAGAGTCCAGGGTAACCGTCTCTTCGTAGGTGGCGAATCCCTCTCGCTCGGCGGTCACGCGATAGGTGCCGAACGGTAGTGCGGTTACCTCGAAGGTCCCCTCGGACCCCGTGACCACGGTTCGCCGGACCGGGCCGGCGACCTCGAGACGTACGTCGCCAAGCACTCCGCCGGTGATGTCCGCGACCGTACCGAACAGGGTCGCAGTGTCTTGCGCGCTTGCGGGTACCGCCACAGACGCGACGACGACAATTGCCATGAATATACGCACGCTCTCATCGTAGTGTGCGCTGTGGGCGGGTACACCTGAAGGTTCCCTGAACAGTTCCTGAACGGAGCGTCTCGTGGTGCACCGTTCCCGGCCCGAGCCCGTCGGCAGACGCGCTCCGAGCGCCGCAACGGCTCTGCCGGCGAGGCCGCGGAGCCGGTCACCTCGGAGGGCGGCTCGAGCGTCCGGGGCGCCGCCCTTGCCCGGGGCTGCGTGGTGGTCCATCATGGTGCGCGCGAGAGGCTCAGAGGAGGGGGAGATGATCCATCGAGGTGTCGCGGCGGTGTTCGTCGTGCTGGCGATCGTGGCGTTGACGCCACGGGTCGCCGCGGCTCAGTCCACGGAGGTGCCCCGCACCCCGTGGGGCGATCCGGATCTGCAAGGGGTCTGGAACAACGGCACCATCACGCCGATGGAGCGTCCCGTGGAGCTGGCGGCCAAGGAGTTTCTGACGGCGGAAGAGGCGGCCAATCTCGAGCAGGAGCGGATCGCCCACAACGAGCGCCTGTTGCACCGGCCCGCGCGGCGAACGGAGGCCGGCGGCAACGTGGACCGGGGCGAGGACGGGGCACCGGGCTTCTACAACAATCTGTGGCTGGACTACGGCACGACCACCACGGGACGCACGTCGATCGTCATCGATCCGGCCAACGGGAGGCTGCCCGCCCTGACGCCGGAGGCCCACGCGAGGCAGACGTCGCCGGAGGCGCTGCGGCTCCGGGACGTGGCCGCCGGGCGCAGTCCCGCCGCCGGACCGGAGGAGATGCCGCTGGCCTTCCGGTGCATCTGGTACCGGGGAATCCCGTCGCTTCCCAGCGGGTACAACAACCACTATCACATCGTGCAGAACCCCGACTGGGTGGCGATTCTCCAGGAGCACATCCACGAGGTTCGCTACATTCCCCTGGACGGGCGTCCCCACATCTCGCCCGCCATTCGGCAGTACGCGGGAGACTCGCGCGGCTACTGGGACGGCGACACGCTGGTGGTCGAGACCACCAACTTCAGGGACCGGACCATTATCCGCAAGGTCCCCGGGCGTCTCACCGAGGCCTTGCACGTGATCGAACGCTACACCCGCACCGGTCCCGACACGCTCGACTGGGAGTTCACGGTGACCGATCCCGGGACATGGACGCGCTCGTGGACGGGCTCGCTGCCCATGGCGCGCACCGACGATCCGATGTACGAGTATTCGTGTCACGAAGGGAACTACGGGCTCTACAACGCCCTCACCGGGTCCCGCGCCACGGAGAGAGCCGCCGAGGAAGCCGCGGCACAGGGCTCGCCGTAGGTTCGGGCAGCTACCCGCCCCTCGGCTCGCCGGGGGGCGTCAGCGCTTCCACGTAGTCCCCCAGGATCAGGCGGGCCTGCCGTCCGGGGCCGAGCGACGCGACGCGACGCCGGGTGCCCATGGCGAAGGCGGCCCCGAGGCCTGCCCACAGGAGCACGATGGCCCACTCCTGGGGCCAGACGAGGGCCGAGGGGCTGCCCGGCAGGTAGAGGACGAGGAAGAACAGCGTGGCCGCGACGGCCAGCCAGCCGACCAGCGTCGGCGCCGCGACGCGGTAGGGTCGGGGCAGGTCCGGGTGGCGGCGCCGGATGAGGAGGAAGGACGCCGCCACGAGCAGGTAGGCGACCACGGTCGCCAGCGACCCGGCGTCGACCAGCCAGACCAGGGCCGGCCGTCCGAAGAACGGGGCGACGGCGCTGACGGCGGTCAGAAGCACGATCACCGCCACCGGGGAGCCGTGCCGCGGGTGGAGGCGGGCGAACACGGCCGGCAGCATGCCGCCGCGGGCCATCGCGAACACCAGCCGCGAGGCGCCGAGGAAGAACGCGTTCCAGCTCGTGAGGATGCCGAACGCGCCGCCGACGACCAGCACGCGCCCCGCCCACGGGCTGCCGTAGACGGCGCTCATGGCGTCGGCGGTCGGGAGCTCGCGGCCGTCCAGCGTGGCCGGGTCGAGCGACAGGCCGACCGTCCACTGCACGAGCACGTACCAGCCGAGCGCCATCAGGATCGACAGCACGATGACGCGCCCGATGGTACGCATCGGGACGTCGATCTCCTCGGCGAGCTGCGGGATGACGTCGAACCCGACGTAGAGGAACGGCGTCATGATGACGACCCGCAGCACCCCCTCCCAGCCGGTGATGTAGGGGACGAGGTTGACGGCGTCGCCGCGCACCGCCCCGGGCAGGAAGAACGCCAGGCCGATCAGCAGCAGGCTGGCGACGGCGAGGCGCTGCACGAACGCCGCGAAGCGGACGCCGAAATAGTTGGCCGCCCCTATCGCCACCGAGCCCGCCACGCCGGTCGCCACCCAGCTTGCGTGGACGTCCCAGCCGGCCACTTCGTAGAGGAAGCCCGCCTCGAATCCGCCCGGCGCGAGGTAGCCGACGACGGTCGGCAGCGCCACCGCCTCGAAGGCGCAGACCGCCACGTAGGCGAGCACCAGCGTCCAGCCGCAGACGAACGCCCCGCCCGGCCCGAGCCCGACGAAGGTGAAGCTCAGCTCGCCCCCGGCCCGCGACAATGCAGCGGAGAGCTCGGCGTAGGTAAGCCCCACCAGCCAGACCATCACCGCGCCGGCGCCGAAGGCCAGGATCGAGCCGACGGCACCGGCCCGCACGATCATCTCGCCCGCCAGCACCACCCAGCTCCAGCCCACCATCGCCCCGAAGGCGATGGCCAGCACGTCGCCGCGGCCGAGCAGCTTGCGGAGGTGGAGGGGAGCGTCAGTCATGCCGTCGGCCGCGCGGGCGGTGGCGCTGGCGAGAACGCATCGTCAGAACGGCGTCCAGCGCTCGCTACCGCTCGTGGACCACGCGGCCGCCGAGAACGGTCAGGTCGACCTCGGTCTCGGTCGTCCGCTCCGGGTCGATCGTCAGCAGGTCCTGCGACAGGACCACCAGGTCGGCCAGCTTGCCAAGCTCGATCGTGCCCTTCTCGTCCTCCTCGAACGTGAGGTGCGCGGCCACGCGGGTGTAGCCGACGAGCGCCTCGGGCATCGTCAGCGCCTCGCCCGGCCCGACCACGGCGCCGCTCATTCCGCGACGCGTCACCGCGGCCTGCAGGCCGACGAGGGGCCCGAACGGCAGGATGTCGCTGCCGAGCGCGACGACGACGCCGTGGCGCATCGGCGTGCGCAGCGGATTGTTCGTCTGGTAGCGCTCTCCGGCGAGGTGCTCGGCGTAGCGCCCGTCGATGGTGAAGGTGAAGTTGGGCTGCTGCGCGATGTGGATGTTCCAGTCGGCCATCCGCTGCATCGTCTCGGCGGGCGGCGTGACCGTGAAGTGGTTGAGGAAGTGGCGGTGGTCGGCGCGGGGCGCGGCTTCGAGCATCCGCGACCAGGCGTCTATCGTCATCTTGATCGCGGCGTCCCCGATGGCGTGGAAGCCGAGCTGCCAGCCCATGTCGTGCGCGGCGCGCGAGATCTCGAGGAGCCCCGCCTCGTCGATCAGCGGGCCGCTGCCGTAGTAGTCGGGCTGCCCCTTGTAGGGCTCCAGGGTCCAGGCGGCGGCGCCGCTGAAGCCGCCGTCGACGAAGAACTTCACCGCGCCCACGCGCAGCCACTCGTCGCCGTCGCCGGTCCTCCGCCCGAAGCGCCGCAGCATGTCGATGGCCAGCGGCGGGTCCGGCGGCACGCGGAGCTGCACCGCGGCCCGCGGCAGCTCTCCCGCGTGCGCGGCGTAGACCGTCTCCCACTCCGCGAAGCCCTCGATGTCGACGCCGGCCTGGATGACGCTCGTGATCCCGAGCGCGAGCAGGCCGCGGAGGTTCTCGACGAAGCTCGCCCGGAGCTCCTCGGCCGTCGCGTCCGGCACGAGCCGGCTCACGAGGTACTGCGCGCCCTCGCGCAGGATGCCGTTCATGCGGCCCTCGTCGTCCACCTCGATGATCCCGCCGGGCGGGGTCTCGGTGTCCGGCGTCAGCCCGGCCGCCTCGAGGGCCAGCGAGCTCGCCGCCGAGCTGTGCGCGCCGGCGCGCGTGAGGATGACGGGGTTGGCCGGCGCCGCGTCGTCGAGGTCCCAGCGCAGCGGCCGGCGCTGCTCGGCCAGCTCGTCCTCGGACCAGCCGTAGCCCGTGATCCACTCGCCGGCGCCGAGCTGCTCGGCCTTGCGGGTCACCCGCGCCTTGAGCGCCGCGATGTTCTCGAGCCCCGCCAGGTCGACCCAGCGCTCCGCGTCGCCGCTGACGTGGACGTGCGTGTCGATGAAGCCCGGCACCACGAGGCGCCCGGCGAGGTCGATCGTCCGTTCCGCGTCGAACCGGCCGGCGAGATCGCCCCAGCCGAGCCCCACGATGCGCCCGTCGCGCACCGCCACCGCGGAGTAGGTCGTGAGCAGCGCGTCGGCCGTGAAGACCTTCCCGTTGTGCAGCAGCAGGTCGGCCGGCTCCCGTTCCTGCGCCTGCGCCTGCGCCGCCGCGGCGCAAACGAGCGCCGCCGCCGCCAACCCGCCGATTCCCGTTCGCTTCATGGTCTGCCCCCGTCCATAACGATAGACGGTTGGCCCGCGGCTGTCTTCGGCCGGGGCGGCAGCCCTTCCGGCCCGGCTCCGCCCTGCAGATGCCGGTTTTGCGGCCGCCCGCGGCGCCGACGACGTGTGATACTGGGGACGGAGGGCCGCCGGCAGGCCTTTCCCCGCGGGCCGGCCGCAAAGGAGGGACGCGTGACCAGCAGGAAGTCGGCGTGGGCGTGGCCGGCGTCGGTGGGACGCGTGACCAGCAGGAAGTCGGCGTGGGCGTGGCCGGCGTCGGTAGCGATGGTGACCGGGGCGCTCCTGCTCGGGGCGCCGTCGCAAACCTCCGCTCGCGAGGCGACCGCCGGACCCCCGGCGGCGGGCTCGCAGGGCGAGCCTGCTCGGGGACAGGCGCAGCAGCCGGCCGACGCGGACCCGCGGATCGAGGAGCTCGCGCGCGTCCTCGGCATGACGGCGTCCGAGGTCGAGGCCCTCGCGCTCTCGCCCGAGGAGGTGGACCTGCTGCTCGCCGGGTTCACCGAGGAGACGGTCGTCGTCGGCTCGCGCGCGCAGCCGCGGACGGTGACGGCGTCACCGGTGCCGGTCGACGTCCTCTCGACCACGGAGCTCACCAGCCAGGGGGCGGTCAACCTGCAGGACCAGCTCCGGACCGTCATCCCGTCGTTCAACGTCAACATGCAGCCGATCGCCGACGCGTCGACCGTCGTCCGCCCGGCGATGCTCCGCAACCTGGCCCCCGACCACACGCTGGTGCTGGTGAACGGCAAGCGGCGCCACCGCTCGTCGATCATCGACTGGCACGGCGGCAACGGCGTCGCGTTCGGCTCGCAGGGGCCCGACATCTCGGCCATCCCGGCCATCGCGCTGCGGCAGGTGGAGGTGCTGCGCGACGGGGCGGCGGCGCAGTACGGCTCGGACGCCATCGCCGGCGTGATGAACTTCCAGCTCAAGGACGCGGCCTCCGGCGGCACCCTCGAGGTCAACACGGGCGCCTTCGGCGCGGGCGACGGCGAGGCGTTCAACGTCGCCGGCAACGTGGGGCTGCCGCTCGGCGCGAGCGGCTTCGCCAACCTCAGCCTGGAGTACGGCAGCTCGAACCCGACCAACCGCAGCGCGCCCCGGAGCGACGCCGTGGCCCTCATCGCGGCCGGCAACACGCACGTCGTCTCCGACACGCCGCAGGTCTGGGGCTCGCCCTCGATCGACGACGACCTGAAGCTGTTCGGGAACTTCGGCTACACGTCGGCGGTCGGGGTGCAGCTCTACGCGCACACCAACTACGCCAGCAAGCGGGTGACCGGGGGCTTCTTCTTCCGCAACCCGAACACGCGGGGCGGCGTGTTCAGCCTCGACGGCGGGCAGAGCCTGCTGGTGGGCGACCGGCGCTGGGCGGAGACGGGCGTCGCGGGCGCCGGAGGCTGTCCGTCGGTGCCGATCGTCGACAACGTGCCCGATGCGGCGGCCCTCGCCGCGGTCGAGGCCGACCCGGACTGCTTCACCCTCTACAGCCGCTTCCCGGGCGGCTTCACGCCGAGCTTCGGGGGCGAGGCGCAGGACATGTCGCTCGTCGCCGGCGTCCGCGGCTTCACCGAGGGCGGCTTCAACTGGGACCTGAGCGCGTCGTTCGGGGCGCACGAGACGGACCTGTTCATCGAGAACACGGTCAACGCCTCGCTGGGCTACGACACGCCGACGGCCTTCGATCTCGGGAGCAACCGGCAGCAGGAGCTCGGGCTCAACTTCGACGTCTCCTATGCCGTCAGCGACCGGCTGAACGTCGCGGCGGGGGCGGAGTGGCGCGACGAGCGCTACGAGACGCGGGGCGGCGAGCCCGACTCGTGGACCGTCGGGCCCTACGGCCGCGGCCAGGGCTTCTCGGCCGGCTCGAACGGCTTCTTCGGCTACGGGCCGCTGGCCGCCGGGCACTGGAGCCGCGGCAACGTGGCCGCCTACGGCGACGTCGAGCTGAACGGCGCCGACGGGCTCTGGACGGTCGGGTCGGCGGTGCGCGTCGAGCGCTTCGAGGACTTCGGGACGACGACCAACGGCAAGGTCTCGGCGCGGGTCGGCTTCGTGCGGGCCAGCGTCAGCAGCGGTTTCCGCGCCCCCACGCCGGGCCAGCAGAACGGCTTCAACATCGCGACCATCTTCGACCCCGCGCTGGGCGACCTGGTGAACAACGGCACCATCCCGTCCATCTCGCCCGTGGCGGCGCTCCGCGGCGGCGTGCCGCTCCAGCCCGAGAAGTCGCTCAACTACACGGCCGGCGTCGCCTTCGACACCGGGCCGTTCAACCTCACCGCCGACTACTTCCGCATCGACGTCTCCGACCGGATCGGCATCACGAGCAACTTCACGCTGACCGATGCCGAGATCGACGGCCTGCTGGCCGAGGGCATCGACTCGGCCCGCGACCTGCGGACGTTCCGCTTCTTCACCAACGCCTTCTCCACGGCCTCCCAGGGCATCGACCTCGTCACGACGTTCACGCCGCTGGCCTTGCGCGGCAACACCACCATCAGCGCCGTCTTCAACTACACCGACACCGAGGTGACGGACAACGAGATGGGCCTCCTCGGCGACCGCAGGCTCGCCGAGTTCGCCTATGCGCTCCCGCGGACCCGCTGGAACGTCGGCGTCAACCAGCGCTTCGGGCGGATGACGCTCCTGGGCCGCGTGAACTACTTCGGCGGCTGGTACGACTACGACAGCGGCTTCGCGCAGGCCTTCCTGCCGTCGGCCGGCATCGAGCAGGGCTTCTTCGACGGCCGGCCCGTCGTCGACCTGGAGCTCAGCATCGCCCTCGGCGGCGGCACGACGCTGGCCGTCGGCGGCCAGAACGCGTTCAACACCTACCCGCAGGTGACGGCCCGCGCGATGTCCGTCGGCGAGAAGTACAGCGAGTACACCCCCTGGGGCTTCAACGGCGCCTACTACTACGTCCGCATCGGCTACGGCTGGGGCGACTGACGGCTGCCAGGGCTTGACTTCAACTGCCGTTTCCGCCGGACCGCCCACTCGGCTGGGAGCCGTCCGCCGGTCGCGGCCGTGGTCCCGCGGGCGGGGGCGTCGGCCGCGGAGCCTTCCCCGGCGGTGGCGGGTTGGAGCCTCGCTTCTCGACCGGCGGGTTGTCGCTACTCGACTTGACCGCGGTTGACCTGTTGGAGCCGAACCACCTGGCCGCCATCTGTTCCACCCTCCTGCCCACGGGGCTTCCCCCACGGTCGATTCTACGTGGTCCGATAGCCGAGACGCCCTGGCGCGCAACCGCTCGACGCGGGACGGCGCGAGGCTGCTACGATGGCGGCCGGAGCGTCGCGGAAACTGGAGGTGTCCATGTCCGCTCGACACGCAGGTCTCGTCATCGCGGTCGGCGTCGTGATCGGCCTCATCGCGCCGCAACCGGTGGCGGCGCAGTACGGCGCCGTCGACGGGGAGTGGCGCAGCTACGCCGGCGACCCCGGCAGCACGAAGTACTCGCCCCTGGACCAGATCGACGCCGGCAACTTCAGCGATCTGCAGATTGCGTGGCGCTGGGCGTCGGTGGACGCCGACGTCGACCTCGAGGCGATCGGCTCGGACGACGAGCGGCTGTCGATCTTCGGCCTGCAGGCGACGCCGCTGATGATCGGCGGCGTGCTGTATCTCTCGACCGCGCTCTACCAGGCGGCGGCGGTCGATGCCGGCACCGGGGAGACGATCTGGGTGCACGACCCGCAGTCCTACCTGGGCGGGAAGCCGACCCACGCCTTCCGCTCGCGCGGCGTCGCCTACTGGAGCGAGGACGACGGCAGCGACGCCCGCATCTTCTGGGGCACCAGCGAGGCGTACCTCGTGGCCGTCGACGCGCACACCGGGGAGCCGATCCGCGACTTCGGCGACGACGGCCGCGTCGACCTGATGGAGGGCATCCCGCGCGCCGTGCGCGGCGCGACGAACTACCAGGGCCGCAACCTCATCGGCGTCGCGTCGCCGCCGGCCATCGCCCGCGACGTGGTCCTCACGCCGACGATCATTTCCGACTTCGTGATCCGCCAGGAGGCGCCGCCCGGCTGGGTGAAGGGCGTCGACGCGCGGACCGGCGACGTCAAGTGGGTGTTCCGGACCGTGCCCCTGGGCGACGACTTCGGCGCCGACACGTGGCTGAACGAGTCGTGGCGCTACTCGGGCAACGCCAACATCTGGCCGCCGCTGAGCTCCGACGAGGAGCTGGGCATGTTCTACCTGCCGACCGGCACGCCGACCAGCGACTACTACGGCGGCCACCGCCTCGGCGACAACCTCTTCGCGGAGAGCATCGTGGCCGTCGACGCCGAGACCGGCGCGCGCGTCTGGCACTTCCAGGCCGTGCACCACGGCGTCTGGGACTACGACTTCCCGGCCGCCCCGACGCTGCTCGACATCACGGTCGACGGCCGGCGCATCAAGGCCCTGGCGCAGGTGAGCAAGCAGGGCTTCACCTACGTCTTCGACCGGGCGACGGGCGAGCCGGTCTGGCCGATCGAGGAGCGCGCGGTGGAGACCGACACGGACCTCCCGGGCGAGGTGCTGTCGCCCACGCAGCCGTTCCCGACGAAGCCGCCGCCCTTCGAGTACCAGGGCATCGGCATCGACGACCTGGTCGACTTCACGCCCGAGATCCGGCAGATGGCGATCGAGGCGGTCGAGAACTTCCGCCTCGGCCCGCTCTTCACGCCCCCGATGCTCACGGTGGAGGGCGGCCTCCAGGGCACCATCCAGCGGCCGCACATCGCGGGGGGCGCGAGCTGGAGCGGGGCCGCGGCCGACCCCGAGACGGGGCTGCTCTACGTGCCGTCCGAGAACCGCTTCTCGGTCCTCAAGTACTACACGCCGGACCCGGACGAGGGCGGCAACCTCGACTTCACGCAGGCCGACTTCGACAGCGGGACGCAGCCGCTGATGCCGCGCGGCCTGCCGCTCCTCAAGCCCCCCTACTCGCGCATGACGGCCATCGACCTGAACGCCGGCGACCACGCCTGGATGCAGCCGAACGGCGACGGCGACCGCTTCCGCCGGCATCCGATGCTGCGCGACCTCGACCTGCCGCCGCTCGGCGGCGAGGGGCACGGCGGGCCCGTGCTGACGAAGACGCTGCTCATCAGCGCCCTCTCGGCCGGCGGGTCCGACGGGGGCCCGCGGCTCGTGGCGCGCGACAAGGCGACAGGCGCGATCGTCGGCTCCGTCGACCTCCCGGCCGGGGCCATCGGGACGCCGATGACCTACCTGCACGAGGGCCGGCAGTACATCGCCCTGACGATCGGCGGCGACGTGCCGCAGCTGATCGCTCTGGCGCTGCCCTGAACGGGCCGACGCGCCGCCGGCCAGCGTGGCGCCTGCCGGCGGCTCCGATCGTTCAGCGATTTCGAGGAGCACGCGCCACCGGTCACGCCGGTCGCGGGTCTCGTCTCTCTCCCCAGAAGATGAGGACGTTGCCGTCGAGATCCTCGACCTCGAGCTGCAGCGTGCCCTCCTGCCAGGCGACCTCGAAGCAGGTGGCAACGATCCGGGCCCCGCGGTCCTCGAACTCCCGCTGCAGGGCTTCGAGGTTCCCGGGCTCGTGGAGGGACAGGCACAGGACCGCGGGCACACCGGCTCTCGGGGTCACGCTTCGCGACGCGAGAATGACGTCGAGCCCGTTGCGACCCACCTGCGCCATGACCGGCCGGTCGTCGCCGGAGTCCCAGTCTCTGGCGAACCCCAATCTCTCGCAGTAGTAGGCGACCGCCCGCTCGACGTCGCGCACGCGGAACATGGGCCGCGCGTAGAACTCGTCGCTCACGACTGCGCCCGGCGGAGCACGACGAACTCGTAGCCGTAGAACTCCGAACAGGCGTGCCAGATGTCAATCTCGGCCTGGCACTGGTCCGCCAGCTCCCGGGCGTCCGGCGCGTCGTGGTAGCGCCGGCGGAACGCGGTCACGTTGTCCTGCAGCGGCCGATAGTAGTCGTCCCACCACGCCGACGCGGGGAGCGGGAAGTGCCCCACGGTCTCGTAGCCGCACGCCTCGACCGCGTGCAGGAGCGCGGACGTGGCCCGGATGGCCGGGTACTCCCGGTTCCAGAACGCCGCGCACTCGGCCGGCGGGTCGGGCTTCCGCCAGCACGCGTCCGTGAACGCGACGTGCCCGCCCGGCCGCAGCAGCCGGCGCCAGTCGCGCAGTCCCGCCTCCACCCCCACGTTGTAGATGGCGCCCTCGCACCAGATGAGGTCGAAGGCGCCGTCCGCGAAGTCGAGCTCGCGCATGTCCGCCACGCGCGCTTCCAGTCGATCCGCGAGGCCCCGCTCCCGCGCCGTGCGGTTCAGATCGTCGACGAACGGAGCGTGGTTGTCGACGGCGACGATGCGCGCCGGCGAGCTCTCGGCCAGCACGAGGGTCTGGGCGCCGGTCCCGCAGCCGACGTCGAGCACGCGGGTCGCCGGGCCGACGTCGGGCACGAGCCCGAGGGCCCGGCGCGTGCTCGCCGCGGTTCCCGGCCCCTGCCGGGGCAGCCCGCTGAACAGCTCGAAGAACAATGCGGCGGTTCGGTCGGACGCCATGGGCTCAGTGCTGCAGGCCTCTCATCGGCGCGATGGCCGCCGCGCGGCCCGCCGGAATCAGGACGGCGACGAGCGCGCACCCGGCAACCGAAGCCGCGGCGACGGAGAGGGAGAAGGGGTCCCAGAACGACACGCCGTGCAGTTGCGCGGCCAGGAAGCGCACGGCGCCGACGGCGAGCGGCAGGCCGAGCACCAGGCCCGTCGCCACGCGCCGGAACGCCTGCCGCAGCACGAGCCGGATCACCCGGACGCGGTCCGCCCCGAGGGCCATCCGGATGCCGATCTCGTTCGTCTGCTGCGCCACCATGTAGGCCGCGACACCGTACACGCCGACCGCGGCCAGCACGAGGGAGACCATCCCGAACAGTCCGGCAAGGCCCGCGACCGCCCGCTCGCGGGCGAACGAGCGGTCGATCTGCTGCTGCAGCGTGCTGACGCTCGTGATCGCCAGGTTGGGGTCGGCCTCCGCCAGCGTCCTCCTCACCAGGGGCTCGAGGACGCCGGGCGGGGAGTCCGTGACCACCAGAATGCCCTCGACGAGATGGGACAGCCGCTCGACCATCCTCCGGTAGTCGGTATCGTAGTCGACGCTCTGGGCCAGGGGAACGTAGAACGTCGGACCGGCCGGTCCGTACAGCGCCGACCGGGAGAGCCTGGCGTCGCGCACCACGCCGACGACACGGTACGTGTCGGCGTTCTCGGGCCGCTCGACGCCGAAGTGCTGCCCGATCGGGTCTTCATCGTCCCCGAAGAAGCGCCTCGCGAACGCCTCGGTCACGATGGCGACCGGAGCAGTGGTCTCGTCATCCGTCGTCCCGAACCAGCGTCCCCCGGCGAGCGTGAGGCCCA
>JAPOWL010000674.1:0-13474 GCA_026707615.1 Acidobacteriota bacterium
ACCGACTCGTGAGTAACGTACTCACAAGCAAGGTGCTCATGGGTAAGTGACTCGTGAGCACGCTGCGATCGACATCGCCGGCCGCCAGGCCGGTCGAGGTCCGGCCCGCCCGATTGCCGCCCGCTACGCACCAGCGCTGCCGTTGTGGTAAGGTCAGGCCCTGCGATCCCGGCAGCAAGCTGGGGCAATCATGCCCGAGGGAAGGGTCGGACGGCGATCAACCGCTCCGCGCTACGGGCACCGGGCCGACGATGCGGCCTCCCCCCGAGCTGTGTGCGGAGCCTCGCCTGCAGCCCCGCGCCAATGCGAGTTCCACCGGAGGCCGCGCGGCCGGACGCCCGCCGCTCCTCCGGCCCTGTTCCGCCGCTCCGCCCGGGAGTCTCCTCTGCGGCGGCGTGGGACTCGGCAAGACGCACCTGATGCACGCGATCGGTCTGCGCCGCTAGACGTGCGGTGCAGGACGTTGGGCCGGTGCGGACTCCCGGCGCGCCCGTGGGGGCGCGCTCGCTCGCGCCTTGAGGATGGAGGGTTGTGACCATGTCGACGCCGTTCAAGGCGGCCGGCGCGGGGCTCGCGGCAGTGCTGTGGCTCACCCCGCACGCGAGCCATGCCCAGTCGCCGCCCGGCGCAGCCCCGCCGGGTGACTTCGTGCAACGGTACTGTGTCGCCTGCCACAACGACCGGGGCTTCGAGCGCGGCGCGGTGCCGATCTCGCTGCAGGGTGTCGACCTCGACGACGTCGGCGCGCACGCGGAGCTCTGGGAGGACGTGCTCCGGAAGGTGCGGAGCGGGATGATGCCGCCGCCGGCGGCGCGGCGCCCGGACGACGCGGCCCGCGTCGCCTGGGTCGACTGGCTGGAGACGGAGCTCGACGGTGCGGCCGAGGCCCGTCCGCCGCGCGGGCGGCCGATGACGGTGCATCGCCTCAACCGCTTCGAGTACCGCAACGCCGTGCAGGACCTGCTCGGGCTCGACGTGGACATCGAGGCCCTGCTGCCGCCGGACGACGCGGACGCCGAGGGCTTCGACAACAACGCCGAGGTCCTGTCGGTCTCGACCACGCTCATGGAGCGCTACCTGACCGCGGCGCGGCGGATCAGTCAGCTCGTGCTGGGCGACCCGGAACTCGCGTCCCGGTCGTCGTCCTACCCGGTGCCCGAGTTGCAGGTGCAGGACGACCGCACGAGCGAAGACCTGCCGTTCGGGTCGCGCGGCGGCCTCGCCGTCCGCCACTACTTCCCGCTCGACGGAGAGTACCTCTTCAAGGTCGGCCTGCGGCGCAACTTCTACAACTACATCCGCGGTCTCGGGAACGTGCCGCACCAGCTCGACCTGCGGGTGGACAAGGCCCGGGTCCACACGTTCATGGTGGGCGGGGCGTTCGAGGGGGCGCGGTGCGCGACGAGTTACTGCGGCTCCGGGAGCGGCGGGTTCCCCGAATGGGGCAACTACTCGGTCACCGCGGACGAGGGCCTGCAGTTCCGGATGACGGTGGAGGCCGGCATGCGGCTGGTGGGCCTGGCGTTCCTGCGGCGGCCGGCCCTGGACGAAGGGGTCCTGCAGCCGCGGCCGAGTCCCGCCACGTTCGGCTACAGCACCGACGATCGGCAGGACGGGAATCCGGCCGTGGCGAGCCTCACCATCACCGGGCCGTTCGACGGCGAGGCGCCGATCGAGACGCCGAGCCGGCAGAGGGTCCTCGTCTGCCGGCCGGAGACCGGCGATGACGAGACGGCGTGCGCGGAGCAGATCCTGGGCCGGCTCGCGCAGCGCGCGTATCGGCGCCCCGTGACCCCCGGGGACCTCACGGCGCTGCTGAGCTTCTACGAAATGGGGCGGCGCGAGGGCGACTTCGAGACCGGGATCCAGACGGCGCTGGAGTTCCTGCTGACCGATCCCGAGTTCGTGTTCCGGGCGGAGCGCGCGCCGGTGGACGCCGAGCCGGGAATCGCCTATGCGGTGAGCGACCTGGAGCTCGCCTCGAGGCTGTCGTTCTTCCTCTGGGGGAGCGTTCCCGACGACGAGCTGCTCGATGTGGCCGCGCGCGGGACGCTTGCCGAGCCTGCGGTGCTCGAGCAGCAGGTGCGGCGCATGCTGGCCCAGCCCCGTGCACGGCGGTCTTTGACGGAGCGCTTCGCCGGGCAGTGGCTGGGGCTGCACCGGCTCCGGAACGCATCTCCGGACCCGACCGTCTTTCCGGAGTTCGACGAGAACCTGCGCGTCGCAATGGGTCGGGAGACGCAGCTCTTCCTGGAGACGCAGCTCCTCGACGACCGGCCGGTGTCGGAGCTGTTGACGGCCGACTACACCTTCGTGAACGACCGCCTGGCCGAGCACTACGGGATTCCCGACGTCCACGGGAACCACTTCCGGCGGATCACGCTGCCGGATGACCGGCGGGCCGGGATCCTGGGGCAGGCGAGCATCCTGACGCTGACCTCCTACGCGAACCGAACCTCGCCGGTGACGCGCGGCAAGTGGGTGCTGGAGAGCCTGCTCGGGGCGCCGCCCGCGGAGCCGCCGGCGGACGTTCCGGACCTCGGGACCCGTGAGGAAGGCGAGCCGCCGACCTCGGTGCGGGCGCTCATGGAGGTTCATCGGAGGAACCCGGCCTGCGCCACCTGTCACCGCACGATGGATCCGCTCGGCTTCGCGCTGGAGAACTTCGACGGAATCGGGCGCTGGCGCGCCGCCGAGGACACGGGGGTTCCGGGCGAGCTCGGGCCGGCCATCGATCCCTCCGGCCTGGCCCCGGACGGCAGTCCGTTCGAGGGGGCGAGCGGCCTGCGGCAGATTCTCGCGAACGGAGAGGAATTCACGGCGACGCTGACGGAGAGGCTCCTGACCTATGCCACGGGGCGCCGCCTGGAGGCGATCGACATGCCGGCCGTGCGGCGGATCCAGCGGGAGGCGGCGGCCGGGGAGTCCCGCTGGTCGGCCCTGATTCTGGCCATCGTGAACAGCGAACCGTTTCAGACGAGGAGGATAGGCTGATGATCGTGACGAAGAACGCTATCCCGCGTCGGACGATTCTGCGTGGCGTGGGAACGGCGTTGGCCCTCCCGCTCCTCGACGGAATGGTGCCCGCGTTGACGGCTCTGGCCAAGACGCCGGCC
The DNA here is from genome assembly GCA_026707615.1 of Acidobacteriota bacterium. Classification (GTDB taxonomy): domain Bacteria; phylum Acidobacteriota; class Vicinamibacteria; order Vicinamibacterales; family UBA8438; genus JAGWAJ01. Next base: position 3,117 of record JAPOWL010000674.1, read on the forward strand.
GTGCCGACGAAGCGACTGGGCGTGGTCGTCGTACCGAACGGCGCCCCCGCCGAGTACTGGACGCCGAAGACGGCGGGCGCCGGGTTCGAGCTGACGCCGAGCCTGAAGGCGCTGGAGCCGGTTCGGGAGCACGTGGTCGTGATGTCGAACCTCGACAGCGTCGGCGCCGAGCCGGGCCGCGGGACCACCCATTCCCAGGCCGCCTCGGCGTTCCTGACCGGCGCCCGTCCGAAGCGCACGACCGGCGCGGCGCTGGAGCTGGGCATCTCCATGGACCAGGTCGCCGCGAACGCGGAGGGGCTCGGACGCGCCACGCAACTGCCGTCGCTGGAGCTGTCGCTCGAGGGCGGCGACACGGTCTATGGCGTGGCCACCTGCGACGGCGGCTTCAGTTGCGCCTATCTCAACAACTCCTGGGCCAACCGGTCGACCCCGATGCCGCGGGAGACGAATCCGCGGATCGTCTTCGAGCGCCTGTTCGGCGACGTGGGGAGCACCAGCGCCGAGGCCCGGCGCGGGCGTGCCCAGCGGCAGCAGAGCATCCTCGACGCCGTGATGGACAAGGTCGCCCGCATGGAGCAGGGACTTGCGCCCTACGACCGGCGCAAGCTCGACGAGTACCTGGAGGCCGTGCGGGGCATCGAGCGGCGCCTCGAGATGGCGGAGCAGCAGGCGGACCGCGAGCTGCCGGCGGTCGAGTCTCCGGCCGGGATTCCCCTGTCGTGGGAAGAGCACGCGAGGCTGATGTTCGACCTGATCGTGCTGGCCTACCAGACCGACATGACGCGCGTCATCTCGTTCATGGTCGGCCGCGAGGAGAGCGGCGCGACGTATCCCCAGATCGGCGTCACCGAGCCGCACCATCCGCTCAGCCACCACCGGGACAACCCGGAGAAGATCGAGAAGCTGGCCCGGATCAACGCCTACCACATGGTGCTGTTCAGCGACTTCCTGGCCAAGCTGCGCGCGACGCCGGACGGCGACGGCTCGCTGCTGGACCACGTCATGCTGATGTACGGCTCGGCGCTGCGGAACTCGAACCGGCACACGACCGAGGACCTGCCGATCCTGGTGGCCGGTGGCGGCGGCGGGCAGATCCGGGGCGGGCGCCACATCGTCTGCGCCAAGGGCACCCCGCTCACCGACCTGCAGTACACGATGCTCTCGAAGCTGGGGGTCCCGGTGGAGAGCTTCAGCGGGAGCACGGAGGCAATCCACGAGGTGTCGGAGCTGTCGTAGCCGGCAGCGCGCGCGGCCTTGCGGTCGCGTTGGGAGTCTGCCCTCGCGCGAGTCCTGCGTCGCCGGTTCTGCCGCGCAGACTCCCGGCGCAGGAGTTGCCTACGGGCGCTCTGGGAAGTCTGCGCGGGCGCGACGTGCCGCATCGCCGTTCTGCGGCGCAGACTCCTCGCGCCGGGGGATCCGCGGAACGGCGGGTCCGTCCGGCCGCGGAAGGCGGCGGGGAAGGGCCGGCGGCGTTCGAGGAGACACGCAACGGGAGGTGCCGGAATGCGGCTGAGCAGCGGTTCGCTGGCTGCCGGAGCGGCGGTGTGGCTCTTGATCGCGGGGGTCGCGGCTGCCAACGCGGACCTCCGCCTGATCGAGGCGATCCGGGACCGCGACCACGCCGCGGTGGGTGCCCTGCTGGCGCAGGGGGTCGACGTCAACGTCCGCGAGGGGGACGGTGCGACGGCCCTGCACTGGGCGGTCGTGCGGGACGACGTCGATACGGTCGAGGCGTTGCTCGGCGCCGGCGCGGACGTGGACGCCGCGAACGACTACGGCGTGACGCCCCTGTCGCTGGCCTGCACGAACCGCAGCGCGACCGTGGCCAGGAAGCTCCTCGGAGCGGGAGCGAACCCGGACGCGGCGACCTCGATGGGCGAGACGCCGCTCATGACCTGCGCCCGGACGGGGGCGGCGGATGCTCTGGAGGCGCTGCTCGACCACGGTGCGACCAGCGTGAACGCCCGCGAGAAGTCGCACGGGCAGACCGCGCTGATGTGGGCGGCGGCCCAGGAGAACCCGGCTGCCGTGCGGGTGCTGCTGGCACACGGTGCCGACGCCGGCGCTCGGTCCGACAGCCACCTGCTGCCGGTGAGCCTCGGTGACGGGAATCCCTTCGAGCAGTACTTTCTGGAGCCGCAGCGCGGGTCGACGCCGCTGCTCTTCGCGGCGCGGAACGGCCGCATCGCGAACGCGCGCCTGCTGCTCGACGTGGGGGCCGACGTCGACGAGGCGGCGCCCAACGGGCAGTCCGCGCTCGTCATCGCCAGCTTCAGCGGGCAGGGCGATCTGGCCGCGTTCCTTCTCGAACGGGGTGCGAACCCGAACGACGCCGCCGCCGGGTACACGGCGCTGCACACGGCCGTTTCCCGGGGCGACCTGAAGCTGGTGCGCGCGCTGAGCGCGCACGGCGCCGATCCGAACGCCCGACTCGACCGGGGGAGCCGGCAGCAGCGGAACCTCAACTGGTACGGCCTGTCCGGGTCGTTGGCGGGCGCGACGCCGTTCTGGCTGGCGGCGAAGTACGCCGAGATCGAGATCATGGAGTTCCTGGCCGCGGCCGGTGCCGATCCGCTGCTGGCGCCGTACGGCAACGGGATCACGCCCTTGATGGCCGCCGCCGGCGCCGGCTGGACCACCAGGTCCAGCAACCGCCGCGACCAGGGCATCGGCGTCGACGCGGCCCGGCTGCTGGTGCTGGCCGGCGAGCGTGCGACGTGGGAGGGCACGCGGCTGGCGCTCGAGCTGGGCAACGATGTCAACGCGACGGACGACAACAGGAACACGGCGCTGCACGCCGCGGTCCGGCTCGCGTACTCGACCGTCGTCGACCTCCTGGTCGATCACGGCGGGGACCTGGACATCCGCAACAGCAACGGCAGGTCGGCACGCGACCTGATGTGCCGCGGTGCGGCCGGTGAGCTCGTTCGCCCGCTCGCCGCTGGTCGCTGCCCGGGTTCCGCACCCTAGACCGAACGCAACGCGGTGGAGTCCGCGGCGTGAGCTCCCAACGCGGTGGAGGCTGGGGCCGCACACGGAGCCTGCGACGGGTTGGCGCCGCGGCGCGCCCGTGCGGGCGCGTTGGGAGTATCGGCTCTTCGCCCGTGTCCCGGGTCGGCCTCCGTACACGTAGAATGGCACGGTTTCCGGGCCTCGCCGGTCGAGCCCGACCCTTCCCGGATCCGGGAGCGAGCCGCGCGTGCGCCGAACCAAGATCGTCGCCACCGTCGGGCCGGCCAGCCGTACCGAGGACACCCTGGACGCGTTGCTCGCGGCCGGCGTCGACGTATTCCGCGTCAACTCCTCGCACGGTACGCGCGACGACCGGCGCGCGATGGTCGAGCGGATCCGGAGCCGGTCGGCGCGTGCCGGCCGCATCGTGGCCGTGCTGCAGGACCTGGCCGGCCCCAAGATCCGCATCGGACCCCTGGCAGATCCGGCCGGCGTAGCGTTGGAGGCGGGCGCGCGCCTCGAGATCGCGGTCGGAGACTTCGCCGGCGACGCCGCCCGGGTGTCGACCTCGTGCGCCCCGCTCGCCGCGGCGGTGCGCGGAGGGGAGGCGCTGCTGCTCGACGACGGGGCGATCGGCCTGCGCGTCATCGAGAGCGACGGCGCCCGGATCGTGACCGAGGTCGAGTTCGGCGGCCGGCTCACGGCCCGCAAGGGGATCAACGCCCCAGGCGTGGAGTTGCCGCTGGCCGCGGTGACGGACGAGGACATCGAAGAGATCGAGGCCGCGGTCGCGACCGGGGTCGACTTCGTCGGGGTCAGCTTCGTGCAGAGCGGGAACGATCTGCGGCTGGCGCGCGCCGCGGCGCGCCGGTGCGGCGGCGACCGCGTGGGGCTGGTGGCGAAGATCGAGCGACCGGAGGCGGTCGACGGCTTCGACGACATCCTGACCGCGGCGGACGCGGTCATGGTGGCGCGCGGCGACCTGGGCCTGGAAATCCCGCTCGAGCGGGTGCCGCGGGTCCAGAAGGATCTGACCCGCCGTGCCCGCGACGCCGGTGTTCCCCTCATCGTCGCCACGCAGGTGCTCGACACGATGCGCCACGCTCCGCGTCCGACGCGGGCCGAGGTGAGCGACGCCGCGAACGCCGTTGACGACGGCGTCGACGCCATCATGCTGGCCGGGGAGACCGCCGTCGGTGCGCATCCGGTGCTCGCGGCGAGCACCCTCGACGCCATCCTGCGGGACGCCGAGTCGGTGCCACCCGATCGCGTCGTGCCGGGGGACATCGCGGATCGCCACGACCGGGCGCTCTGTGACGCCGCGGTCACGCTGGGCGCCACGGCGGGGGCCAGCGCCATCGTGGCGGTCACGCGAAGCGGCGCGACGGCGCGCCAGCTCGCGGCGCTCCGGCCTCCGATTCCGATCTACGCGGTGACGTCGGATGCCGACGTCGCGCGCCAACTCACCCTCTGCCGGGGCGTCGCGCCGCTGGCCGTCGACGCCGGCGCCCTGGCCACCGGCGCCCTCAAGCCCGAGCTCGCCCGCCGCGGCGTGTTCCGGGCCGGGGACGCGGTCGTCTTCGCGCGCGTCCACTCCGATCTGGTCGTCTCGGACGCGAACTTCGTCGAGCTGCAGCGGTTCTGAGCGCGTTCCGGGCCGTCCGTTCGAGAGTACGAGCGCGCCTGCGGGGTTGAGAGTCTGCGCGGCGCGAGAGTCTGCTGCGGCGCGAGCCTCTCGCACGGGCTCCTGCAGCGCAGACTCCCGGCTCAATCGCCGCGCAATGCGAGCACCGGATCGACCTGGCTGGCGCGGCGGGCCGGAACGGCCACGGCGGCCAGCGCGACGGCAGCGAGCACCAGCGGCACGCCGACGAACGTTGCGGGGTCCGACGCCTCCACCCCGAACAGGAAGCTGGCGAGGAGGCGCGTCAAACCCGCCGCGGCTGCCACGCCGACGGCCACCCCTGCCGCGACGAGCCGCACGCCCTGCAGCACGATCATCCGCCAGACGTGGCGCCTCGCGGCGCCGAGGGCGAGCCGCACCCCGATCTCGCGCGTCCGCTGCTCCACCGAGTACGTCATCAATCCGTAGACGCCGATGGCGGCCAGGAGCAGCGCCGCGGCGCCGAACACGGTCATCAGGAGCGTGTTGAAGCGCTGTCTCGCCGTCGACCGCGAGACCACCTCGTCCATGGTCCTGACGTCCGACACCGGCAGCCCCGTGGCCAGGCGGAGCTCTTCCTGGACCGCCGCGCTGAGAGCGCGCGGGGCGGTCCGCGTCCGGACGATCCAGCCCATCGGCGCGATCTGGAGGCTGAGGGCGCTGACCGCGTCCGGCAACTGGGCATGCGGCACGTACATACGCGGTTGGGGATCGGCGTTCAATCCGCCGTCGCGCACGTCGGCCACGATGCCGACGATCTGCCGTTCGGGCTCGTCGGCGAACTCCTGCATGACGCCCCGGCCGATGGTGATCCGGGCCGCAAGGGGATCGTCTTCGGGCCAGAAGCGGTCCGCCATCGTCTCGTTGATGACGACCACCGGCGGGGTGCTGCTTCCGTCCCGGTCCGTGAAGACCCGCCCCCGGCGCGTGGGAATCCGGAACACCTCGAAGAAGCCGTCCGATACGGTCGTCCACCCGCCGCCGCCATGGAAGGGCCCGTCGTCGAGCGCCCGCCCCGAGATGACGAACGGCAGCCCGAACCCGCCCTCCAGGGGAACGCAGCACGTCGCGGCGGCGTGCTCGACGCCCGGCAGCGCCCGCAGGCGGTCGACGGCTTCCCTGAGCGCCTGCCCGACACCCGTCCCGGTCGCAAACCGCGGCCCGGTCAGCGACGTCCGCATCGTAAGCACGTTAGTGGCGTCGAAGCCGGGGTCGACGCGGCTCAGAGCGACCGAAGTCCGGATGAGCAGCGCCGAGCCCACCAGCAGGACCAGCGCCAACGCGACCTCGCCGGCCACGAGCACGGACCGCGTCCGGTTCTGGCGGAACCCGGCGCCCGTACGCCCCCCGCCCTCCTTGAGGGTCGCGCCCACATCCGTGCGCGAACCCTGGAGGGCCGGGATCAGGCCGAACAGCACGCCCGTCCCGAGCGAGACCGCGAGCGCGAAGAGCATCACGCGCCAGTCCGCCGCCACCGCCACCCCGTCGGCTCCCAGGCGGGGCAGCCCGACGGTGCTGACCGAGAGCAGGGCCCGGATGCCGGCGACGCCCAGGGCCAGGCCGAGCGCGCCGCCGACCACTGCCAACACCAGGCTCTCGGTCAGCAGTTGGCGGACAATCCGCCCCCGTCCGGCCCCGATCGCGGTGCGCAGCGCGATCTCCCGCTTGCGCCCGAGCGCGCGCACGAGCTGCAGGTTGGCCACGTTGGCGCACGCGATCAGCAACACCAGGCCGACCGCCCCGAGCAGCACGAGGAGCAGACCGCGGGCGTTGCGGACCAGCTCCTCGCGGATCGGCACGGCGCCGAAGACCGCACCGTCCGGCAGCACCTCAGGGAATCGCTCGCGGTAGAACTCGGTCGAGCCCTCCAGCACTGCCTGCGCCTGTTCGAGGGAGACGCCCGGTCTCAGCCGACCGGCGACGATGAAGTAGTGGCCCTGATCCGTGGCGTTCGGGTCGAGCTGGAACGGCGTCCAGACGTCCGGGGTGTCGCCGAAGTCCCGGAAGTCGAAGCGGTCGCCCACGACGCCCACGACCACGTGCAGATCGCCGCTCAGCGAGAGGCCGCGGCCGATGACCTCGGGATCGCGGTCGAAGCGTCGTTCCCAGACGCGCTCGCTGATGAGCGCCACCCGCGGTCCGTTGGGCAGGTCCTCGTCCACCGCGAAGGCGCGTCCGTGCACGATCGGGGCACCGAAGAGCCGGAAGTAGGCGGCGGATACCTGGGCCCAGCGGAGCTGCTCGGGAGTGTCCCCGCCGGTGTCGTTGATGCGGCCGGTGCGGAAGGCCGAGACGTCGTCGAGCACCTCGCTCTGCGTGCGCCACCAGGCGAACTTCGCCGGCGACCCGCCCTGGTTGCGACCCTCCGGCGCAACTGCCTGGAGCCAGACGATCCGGTCCGGATCGGGGAACGGCGCCGGCTTCAGCAGCACGGCGTTGACGACCGAGAAGACGGCCGTCGTCGCTCCGATGCCGAGGGCCAGCGCGGCGATGGCGGCCAGCGTGAAGCCGGGACCGCGAAGAAGCGAGCGGACGGTGTGCCGGAGGTCCTGCAGGAGTGTGTCCATGACTTCGCTCGGGTTGCGAATCGTGTCTGGCGGAGGTGGTTCCGCCCCACCTCGGGCTGGGGGGCTGCGGCGCTGCCGTACGCGATAGGACGGTTCCGCTGCGCTCCGGGTTCTCGCAGCCTGCGCGCAGGGCGCGGAACGGCAACGGCGAGTGGCTGGTCCCGAAGGAACTCACGCGGCCTGCGCGGCGTGACGTGCGCTCGTCTGTCCCGTTTCCCGTCCCGGTGGCGGGGCGACTGCGAATCCTGCCGCGACCGAAGCGGCGCCGGCCCGCACCGCTGATGCCGCGGCCCGCAGGCGCAGGGCGGCACACGCAAGGGCCGCAGATCGCTAGTCGTTCGGGTCGCCGTGCAGCGCGACGAGACGTGCGCGCTCGGCGTCGGTCAGGGGGAGGAAGCCGGTCTCGTCCGACTCGGCGGCGAGGGGCTGGCAGGGGCCGCACATCAGCGTATCCGCCAGCTCGTTGTGGAGCAGGCCCAGTGCGTGACCCAGCTCGTGGGCCACCACGTGGCGCGTCACCATCGCGTCGTTCCGGTCCGGGCCCCGGACTCGCCGGATGACGACGAGGTGGCGCGGCGGGTCCACGCGGGGGAGCGGCCAGGTGTAGGACAGTATGTCCTGGCGGGAGAGCAGGAGGACGACATCGGCGGCGAGTCGGGTGAGCTCCGGCGGCGCGTCCGGTTCCGCCTCGCCGCCCGGCAGGCGGACGGCGCGTTGCGCCACGCCGCGCGCATAGTTCTCCAGGACGCGCGCAACCGGCGAAGCCACGACGACGCGCGGCCCGCCGAGGCGGGTCGCGACGCCGAGCTCCGCCAGCCGGGCGTTCCAGAACGCGAGGGCCTCGCGCGCCGGGTCGAGCCGATCGTCATCCGCCGATGGCGCCAGCACGAGCACCGATCGCTCGGCAGCGCCGACAACGATACCGAGCAACAACAGGGCGGCGATCGTGGCGGTGATTCCAGCTACGAGCCGCACGGCACGATCTCGTGTCGGAACGCGCACCGCCCCAGGCCCGCCCGCGCGCGTCGGAGGCGAATCACGCGCGCTTCCGCCGCAGCAGGATGATCCAGTGCGGGCACTTCGCCGTGTCCGCGTACAGCCGCTCGCAGTCGTCGCAGCGGACGCACTCCGTCATGTCGATGCGCGGGCCCTGGATGGCGCCCCACTCGCACGCCTTCTCGCAGATCTTGCACGTGTTGCACTCGGACCAGCGCTTGATGCGGAAGACGGTCAGCGTCGAGAGCAGCCCCAGCGCCGCGCCGACGGGGCAGAGGAAGCGGCAGTAGAGGTTGCGGACGAAGACGGTCGCCAGGAGCAGCAACGCCAGGGCGGTCCAGAGGGCCGGGGTGCTGCGGAGCGTGAACATCCAGAACGGCTCGACGTAGCGGTAGGCAGCGATGTCGGAGGTGGCGAGGAAGTAGATCAGCGTGGCTCCGAGCAGGAAGTACTTGATGCGGGCCGCGCGGTGCTCGAGCCACGGCGGCACCTCGAGCCGGAACCGGGCGGGAACGACGCGGTCGAGCAACTGCGTCAGCGCCCCGTAGGCGCAGATCCGCCCGCAGTAGAGGCGGCCCCACAGGATCGTCGAGACCACCGTGAACCCCGCGAACAGGTACCACGCCAGGCTGTAGCGGAAGACGGGGAGGTTGCCCGTCGCGGCGCTGTAGATATTGACCACCGAGATGAGCTGGCTCTTGTAGAAGCCCAGGTAGGCCACCGCGGCCACGAGCGTCACGTACTTCAGCGGCACGCTCTTGCGCTGGAAGCTGACCAGGGCCAGCGTGGCGAACGCCGCGAACGCCGCCAGGTCGGTGCCCTGATCCCGGAGCAGCGTGCCCCAGGTCTCGACCTCCTCCTCGTCCTCGAAGTCCCAGAAGTCGTCCGCCGCTGCGTCGTCCTCAGGCTGGATCGCGGCAGCGAAGCTCCACGCCGCCGTCGGTGCGGTCGGCGCCGCTGCCGGTGCGGTCGACGCGGCCATCGGTGCGGTCGGCGTCGCCGCCCCGACGGGCAACGTGACCGCGCCGGCGAGCAGCAGGGCCACGAGGCCGCGCCGCAGAACGGAGCGGACGGCGAGAGGCTCGGTCGGGCCTCCGGACGGGCCGGCCGGCGGCGAGAGCCGCTCCCGCGCGGCGCGCCGCGTCACCGGGAAGCTCCGGGAGGCCTGAGGAAGGCCCGCGCGATTCGCCGGGCGCTGTTCTTCACGGCCCGGGTGGCGCTGCCCACGGTCAGGGTGGCGGTGGCCACCGCGTCCACATCGCGTCCGAGGCGGAAGCGGTCGCGAATGCTCTTCGCCTCGAACTGCGCGGCGTAGCCCGGCAGGTCGATGGAGAAATAGCCGTACGGCTCGTGGTGGGTGCCGACGACGACCCCGGTGAGCACGCCGACCGTGTCCATCCCGACCAGGATCTGGATGGGACCGTCGTAGCCGCGCTCGAGCGGCTCGAGGTCCGTGGTCAGGAACGCGTAGCCGACGATGCGTGGCTCGTCGGACCCCGACTCGTGGGTGTAGACCTTGAAGTGCGGGGGGGAGCCCTCCTTCGGCGAGAAGCTGTCCGCGTCGGGAAAGAGGCGCGCGAGCTGCGCCCGGCGCTGCGCGTCGCGCGACTGGCCCGCCGCTAGTACCGCGGCACCCGCGGCGACGGCACCGGCCGCGACGGAGCCCGCAACTAGGATAGCCGTGAGGGTCCTGGTATTCATCGACATGCCGCTGCCGGCCGCCGCTTTGCACGCGGCAGCGCTCCGCCGGAGGATTCGCTCGTGATTATCGCGGGCGGGGCTCGCCGGGTCAACGGAGCGCCGGGCGCCCGCCGGGGTCGCGAGCGCCGGGGAGCGCCTCCTGATGCCCGCCTGGCCTCCCGTCCGGGCGCCCCCTGCACGCCTGGTCCCCCTGCGCACGCCCTTGCGGTCTGCTTGCCCGGACGCTGGCGCGGCCGCGATCGACGGCATCGACGCCGTGCCGGCACGATCGCATCGGTCGATGCGAGTGAGCCGCGTTTCGCAGGAGCCGTCGGGGCTCCGGCCGGGCCGCGGTGGGTCATAATGACCGGCAGTGGGGGCGCGGCCGGCGGCCGCTGCCGCGGCGGGCCTTCTCGGCTGGACGGCAGGGCGCGGACCGGGGTCCGTGTATGCTTGGTGCCGCTTGACCGGCCCCTCGCCACGCCTTCGTCCGCCGC
>JAPOWL010000674.1:13484-14127 GCA_026707615.1 Acidobacteriota bacterium
TCGTCGGGCTGGCGCTGCTGCTGGCGGCTGCGGCGTCCGCAGTGCCGGCCGGGGGCCTCGGGGCGGTGCCGGCGGCGGCACAGAACCGGCTGGCGGGCGCGACCGCGGCCGACTGCACGTTCCCCGTGCTGGCCACCGGCACCTGGGCGGAGGGGGAGGCGAGCGCCGAGACGACCACGTCGGACCTGTCGTTCCGCTTCGAGGGGATCGACACCGAGGATGCCACCGCGGAAGCGGTGGGACCGTTCGGCGTCTCCCACATCATCACGCGGCTCAGCGGCCAGTACCTGCACTTCCTGCAGATGTTCCAGGCCGGGCCGCTCTACACGACGACCATCCTCAACCAGGAGGCGGGCGACGGCACGTTCCTGGCCGTCCACACCCGCCACGAGTACACGCAGATTTCGCTGCCCGGCTTCACCTCGCGCCCCGAGCAGTACTACGGGGAGTGCGAGTTGACCTGGTAGCGGTCCGAGCCTGGCGCACCCCGCAAAGGCGGGTCGGGAATCCACCCTGGCGCAACCTGCCGTAGCGCCGGATCTGCGGCGCCGGCTCCTGGGGCGGTGGGGGCTGGGGCCGAACACGGAGCCTGCGACGGGTTGGGCGGCGCTAGCGCGGATCCGGGAGACGCACCAGGTCGTCG
>JAPOWL010000285.1 GCA_026707615.1 Acidobacteriota bacterium
CGCTCCACGGCCCGGCCAGCGTGCGGGAGATGCTCCTTGCCAACCGCGAGGACTTCGTCGGCACCGTCACCGAGAAGCTGCTGACCTACGCCCTCGGCCGGGGCGTCGAGTACTACGATCACCCGTCGATTCGCCGTATCGTCGACGCCGCCGAGGGGGACGACTACCGCTGGTCCTCCCTCATTGTCGGCATCGTCGAGAGCACGCCGTTCCAGATGAGAAAGGCGCGAGAGCAATGATCATCACGAAGACCCATCTCCCCCGCCGGACGTTCCTGCGCGGCGTCGGCGCCACGCTGGCCCTGCCGCTGCTCGACGGCATGGTGCCGGCCCTGTCGCCGCTCCGCGCCTCGGCCGCGGCCCCCGTCAAGCGGCTCGGGGTCGTCTACGTGCCGAACGGCATCGTGATGAACCAGTGGACGCCCGACGCGACGGGGAGCGGCTTCGGGATGAAGCCCGTCATGCAGCCGTTCGAGCCGTTCCGCGACCGGCTGACGGTGCTGAGCGGCCTCGCCAACAAGCACGGCGATGCGCTGCCGGGCGAGGGGGCGGGCGACCACGCCCGGGCGGCCGGGGCGTTCCTGACCGGCGTGCATCCCAAGAAGACGGCGGGCGCCGACATCCGGGCCGGCGTGTCGATGGACCAGATTGCGGCGCGCGAGTTCGCGCAGGAGACGCAGCTCGCGTCGCTGGAGCTCTCGCTCGACTCGAAGGAGCCGCTCGGCGCGTGCGACCCCGGCTACAGTTGCGTGTACGCCAACACGCTGAACTGGCTGGGCGAGACGACGCCGCTGCCGATGGAGAACAACCCGCGCGTCGTCTTCGAGCGTCTCTTCGGCGGCAGCGGGTCGACCGACGCGGCCGCCCGTCGCGCGCGGATGCGCGAGGACGGCACCATTCTCGACGCGGTCGCCGGCAAGCTGGCCCGGCTGCGGGCCGGCCTCGGCGGGCGCGACCGCGCCAAGCTGGACGAGTACACCGCGGCGATCCGCGACGTGGAGCGCCGCATCCACCTGGCGGAGCGGCAGGGCCTCACGGATCTGTCGGTGGCGATGGAGCAGCCCCCCGGCATACCGGGGACGTTCCGGGAGCACGCGCGCCTGATGTTCGATCTCCAGGTGCTGGCCTACCAGGCGGACCTCACCCGCGTCATCACGTTCATGGTCGCCCACGAGACGAGCAATCGGGCCTACCCGGAGATCGACGTCTCCGACGCGCACCACCCCTTGTCGCACCACGGCGGGGACACCGACAAGATCGCCAAGCTGATCGACGTCAACATCTTCCATGCCGAGCAGTTCGCCTACTACCTCGACCGGCTGGCCCGGACCCAGGACGGCGACGGCTCGCTGCTCGACCAGGCGATGATTCTCTACGGCGCCGGGATGAGCAACGGCAACACGCACAACCACCACAAGCTGCCGATTGCGGTCGCCGGCGGCGGCGCCGGCAGTCTCAGGGGCAACCGGCACTTCAGCTACGACGACGACCCGCCGGTCACGAACCTCTTCCTGAGCCTGCTCGCCAAGCTCGGCGTGCCGCAGGAGTCGTTCGGAGACAGCACGGGCGAGCTGAAGGAGTTGGCGGACATCTAGGGTCTCCACCCGACCAACGCCTGATGGAGGACTCCGTGCCAGCGCAGACTCCCAACACGCCCGGAGGCGCGCGAAGCCGGGGCTACCGACCAATGAACGCACGTTCGAGCGTCCTCGCCACCTCGTACGCAGTCGCGCCGCTCGCGGTCGCGGGCCTGCTCGCGGTGCCCGCCGCGGTTGCGTTGCCCGCGGCGGCGGCGCCGGAGTCCGACGGCGACCTCCGGATCGTCGAGGCGGCCGAGCGGCAGGACTGGGCGGCGGTCCGGGCGCTCGTCGGGGAGGGCGCCGATCCGGACGTCGCACAGCCCGACGGCGCGACGGCGCTGCACTGGGCCGTCCACTGGAACGACCTGCCCACGGTTGCGGCCCTGGTCGACGCCGGCGCCGCGGTCGGCGCCATGAACGATCTCGGCGTGCCGCCTCTCTGGATCGCGCTGGACAACGGCAGCACCGAGACCGGGCTGCACCTCGTCGAGGCGGGGGCCGACGTGCACGCGCGGCTCCCGACCGGCGAGACGATGGTGATGACCGCGGCCCGGAACGGGCTGCGCACCGTGGTGGCGCGGCTCCTCGCGGGCGGGGCGGACCCGCGTCTCGCCGAGCACGAGGCGGGGCAGACCGCGCTGATGTGGGCGGCGGCCGGCGGTCACGCCGACGTCGTCCGCCTCCTCGCCGAATCGGGGGCCGGTGTCCGCGCCCGCACGACCCGCCGCTTCACGGCGCTGATGTTCGCGGCCCGGGCCGGCGACGTCGAGTCCGTGCGCCAGCTGCTCGATGCCGGCTCCGACATCGAGGCGCGGGCCATCGACGGCAGCACGCCGCTGCTGGTCGCGAGCCGCAGCACCGATGCCCTGGCCGGCATCGACTGGCGCGTGGTCCCGTTCGTGAGCGGCCACGAGGCGACCGCCCGGCTGCTGATCGACCGCGGAGCCGACGTGACGGCGACGGACCGCCTCGGCCGCACGGCGTTGCATGCGGCGGTGGAGACGGGACGCCCGGGATTGGCCCGCGCGCTGCTCGACGCGGGGGCGGCCGTGGACGCCGTGTTCACCGACCGCGTTCCCGCCCTGCGCGGCGACTACATCTCCCGCGCCCCGTACAAGGGGGCCACGCCGTTCTGGCTCGCGGCCCAGCAGGCCAACCTCCCGATGATGGAGCTTCTGCTCGAGGCCGGGGCCGATCCGACGCGGCGGAACGCGTTCGGCACGACGCCGCTGATGGTCGCCTCCGGCCTGGGCGAGAACGACGCGCGCCGCCCGTCGGACCATCGCGTGGAGGAGGCCGTGCGCCTTCTCCTGAGTCTCGGCGCGGATGTCGATGCCGTCGACCGGGGCGGCCGGACCGCGCTGCACGGCGCGGCCGGGATGTGGGAGGACGGCGTCATCCAGCTCCTCGTGGACTACGGCGCGGACGTCAACGCGGAGGACGGCCGGGGCCGCACCCCTCTCTACACCGTCGAGTACGGCTACGCCAACGCGCCCTCCGAGAGCACGGCGGACCTCCTGCGCCGCCTCGGCGCCACCGAGCCGGTCGTCGAGCAGTAGCTGCGCCGCCCTCCGCTGCGCCGGGCGCACCCCGCTCCTCCCGCGGTTGCCGCGCTCCCGCGGGAGCGTCGCGCGCTCCGCGTCCTCGGCGTCTGGCCGGTCCTGCCGCTCGCTCGCCGGGATCCGAACTCCGCCCGCCTCTCCGACGTATTCCCTGTCGATGCCGCAACCGGGCGGTCCCCACCGGGTCGCGGCCCGGGCTGCGGCGCGACACGTCGGCGGGGCGGGGCGCCGGCCTACTGCAGCAGGTCGCGGATGAGCGGCACCACGATGGGCAGCGCCCACAGCAGTACGACCGCGATGGCGATCAACGTGAAGGTGTCGAAGCGGCGCCGGGGGGGCGGCGGGCGGTTGGCGGCCCGGCGCAGGCCGTCGAGCGCCGTCCGACCGATCCACCACACGACCGTCCCGAGGACGATCCAGCGCAGCATCAGGTACTCCTCGGGGCCGGCATCATGCGCCCGGATCGGGGCAGATGAGCTCGATCTGGTTCCCCTCCGGGTCATCGAAGAACAGGGACCGCGCGGACATGCCGGGAAGCGACCGGGCGTCGGGCTCGAGCCCGCGCTCCGTCAGGCGCCCCCGCTCCGCCTCGTAGCGGTCGGCGGGAATCTCGAACGCCAGGTGGTTGAAGGTCGACGTCGACGGCTCGTGGCCGCGGAACCTCCCCTGCGCGAAGGCGTGCCGCCGGTAGTCGATCAGCGCGAGGATCTGCGGATGGCCGCGGCGCCCGAGCGGCGTGTCCGCCTCCGCGATCGTGAGGAAGGCGATCGTCGGCTCGCCGGCCGGGTCCGGCTCCGGGCCGTCCTCATGGCAGCCCTGGTAGAGCAGCGGGAAGCCGAGCACTTCCTCGTAGAACTGCCGCATGCGCGGGAGGTCGCGCACGTTGAGCGCAACCTCGGCCACCCCGGTAACGACGCGCGAGCGCGGGTCCGGCACCATGCGGCGATTCTAGGAGCTTGCGCCGCGGAACGCCAACGAGTGACGGCCGCGGCGCCGAACACCCTTGACAGGGGCGGCCCTCCCGTTGCACGCTCTCTTGTAGGGAACCGACAGGAGAGACATGACCGGACCCAGAGCCGATCTGCTGAAGGGCACGCTCGACCTCCTCGTGCTGCGGACGCTGGCCCCCGGCCCGCTCCACGGCTGGGGGATCGCACAGCGGATCCGGCAGACCTCGGAGGAGGTGCTGCAGGTGAATCAGGGGTCGCTCTATCCGGCTCTCCACCGCCTGGAGCAGCAGGGGCTGCTCGCCGCCACCTGGGGCAGCACGGACAACAACCGGCAGGCGAAGTTCTATGCCCTCACGGCGGCGGGGCGCCGGCGCCTGGGAGACGAGACAGCCCACTGGAGCCGGATGGCGACCGCGATCGGCCGCGTGCTGGCGGCCCCCACCGGCCCCTGACGGGCGGCGAACCGCACACGAATCAGGATGGACGGAGCAAGAGCCATGGATGACCTTTCCCCGTTGATTCACCTCCAGGACGTCTCGAAGGTCTTCTACACGGACGAGGTCGAGACCCACGCCCTCGACCGGATAACGCTGAACATCCACCCGGGGGAGTACGTCGCCATCTCCGGACCGTCCGGTTGCGGCAAGTCGACCCTGCTCTCGATCCTGGGCCTGCTCGACACGCCCACGGCCGGGGACTACACGCTGAACGGGTACCCCGTGGCCCAGCTCAGCCAGGCCGACCGGGCGCGGACCCGCAACCGGGAGATCGGCTTCATCTTCCAGAGCTTCAACCTGATCGGCGACCTCACCGTCTACGAGAACGTCGAGCTGCCGCTCACCTACCGCGGAATGCGGCCGGCGGAGCGCCGCGCGCGGGTCGAGCAGGCGCTCGAGAAGGTGGAGATGGCGCACCGGGCGAAGCACCTGCCGAGCCAGCTCTCGGGTGGGCAGCAGCAGCGCGTGGCGGTCGCGCGAGCGGTCGCGGGGCAGCCGTCGATCCTGCTCGCCGACGAGCCGACCGGCAATCTCGACTCGAAGAACGGCGAGGCGGTCATGGGCCTGCTGCGGACGCTGCACGACGAGGGGTCGACCATCTGCATGGTGACCCACGACCCGCGCTACGCCGAGCACGCCCAGCGCGAGATCCAGCTCTTCGACGGCCGGGCGGTCGCCTGACTGTGGGAGGCACAGAAACGCCGTCGACGACCGGCTTGATACTCGGCAAACATCGGCAAGACTGCGCCCTGTGGCGACGCATGGGGCGTGATCTCTCGCTCAGTCGGTGTCGGTCCTCAGGCGCGCATACGTAGCCCGGATCAGCTCTTCAAGGGCAACCGCGCCCTCGGCATTCAGCCGGGGATCTTGGCGGATAATGGTGGAGATCTGCGCAAGCGGGCTCGCCGCGCCGAACTGGTCCGGCGGCTCGACGCGCATGAACTCGTCTGCTGACATTCTGAGCCAAGCCGTGAGCGCCGCGAGGCTGTTGACGTCGGGTTGACGGCCCTGCGACAGACGGGTGAGCGTCGATGCGCTAACGCCCGACTCCGCGGCCACATCCTTCCACGTGAGCCGGCGGCACCGGCGTTCGGAGTCGAGCGCCGCGTGAAGCGCTGCAACGTCGAAGCGCTGTGTGCGCTGGTCTCGCGATTTCACTCTTGCAATCCGCAGTCAGCTATCGTATATTTCATTATAGCAATCCGGGGGCGATATCGAAAGGGGCGGAAGAACATGGCCGACGTTGATGACGTGAAGGGCAGGATCGACGACCGGAAGGTCGAGGTCACGTTGAACGACAAGCCGGTGGTACTCGTTGGGTCGAAGCAGACCGGTGAGAGCATCAAGAAGGCGGCCATCGAGCAGGGGGTGAGCATTAAGGCCGACTTCGTGCTGAGTATCGAGCTAGGTGGCGGGAAGACGAGACTAATCGGGGACGACGAGTTCATCGAGGTGCGGCCCCAGGATCGGTTCCTTGCGATCGAGAATGATGACAACTCATGAGCACGATTGTTCCGGGGGTGGTCAAGGCGATCGAGGAAGTTCGCTGCACCTTCGACCGCTGTACCGTGGAAGCGGAACCTGACGGTTCCGGTGGAGCGGTTGTGGTGGTGAGTGGCGTCCCCATGGGTTGCCCATACGCGCAGCCCGAGATCTGGATCGGCTTTCAAATCACATTCCAGTATCCGTACGCCGACGTATATCCTCACTTTACGAATGCCGACCTAGCGAGATCGGACGGAGCCGGTCTAGGCGGCGGCTTCGGGACTGCGACCTTCCGCGGTCAACCGGCGATTCAAGTCTCGCGGCGATCGAACAGGCTGAACCCCGAGACGGACACTGCGGCGTTGAAGCTACTGAAGGTCATTCGGTGGATGAAGAGGCCAACATGAGGCACTGGAGGTTGACCATCCCCGCCGGCCTGCACGATGAGTTGCAAGCCCACCTGTTCCCCGGGGATGGCGATGAGCACGGTGCGGTCATCCTCGCCGGTATGTGCGAGTCCGACCGTGGATTGAGGCTCATCGCCAGGGAAGTCCATCTGGCGCGAGACGGGGTGGACTACGTGCCGGGCAAGCGCGGTTATCGTATGCTGAAGGCGGAGTTCATCCAAAGCCGAATCCTCCGCGCGCGAGATGTAAGGCTGGCGTACCTCGCCATTCACAACCATGGCGGAACAGACTCGGTGGCGTTCTCGCCGGACGACATGGCCTCGCACGAACGAGGCTATCCAGCCCTCTTGGATATCGCTCGAGGCATGCCAGTGGGTGCGTTGGTCTTTGCACGCTCCGCCGTGGCCGGGGATCTGTGGTTTCCGGGATGCGACCGCCGAGCGCTTAGCCAGGCGACGGTCGTCGGTCATCGAAGAAGATCTCTGTTTCCCGCGCCGCCGAGGGATGCTGTAGCCACCGGCATGTACGATCGGCAGAGTCGTCTGTTCGGAGACGTGGGCCAGCAACTGCTGGCACGAACTCGCGTGGGAATCGTCGGGCTCGGCGGTGCGGGGTCCATTCTGGCTGAACTGTTGGGTCGGCTTGGTGTGGGCGAGTTCGTACTCGCGGACCCGGACAGAGCCGAGCCGACGAATCTCCCGCGCCTCATCGGAGCGCGGCGTCGCGATGCAGTCCTGCCTTCATGGGTGCCAAGGATCGTTGCGGACCGGCTGCGAAGACCCAAAGTCCGTATTGCCTTACGGAGCATTCGTCGGGCTAACCGCAATTCGCACGTGGAGACAATGGCGCGGGACTTCCTGGAGGACGACGTGGCGGCCCGCTTCACGGACTGCGACTTCCTGTTCCTCGCGGCGGACACCATGGGCGCGCGACTTCTCTTCAACGCGATCGTGCACCAGTACGGGATCCCTGGCATTCAGGTCGGCACAAAGATCCCAGTTGCAGAGGACGGGGCCATTGGGAATGTGTTCTGCGTCAGTCGGATGGTGACCCCCGACAGGGGGTGTCTCTGGTGCAACGGCTTGATCAGCCCTAGCCGTTTGCAGGATGAAGCCGTGCCGGCGGTAGCCAAGCGCGGATACGCGTACGTGGACGACGCGGGTGTAGTGGCGCCGAGCGTGGTCACCATGAACGCCGTCGCCTGCGCTCACGCGGCCGACGATTTCTTGTTCCATTTGACGGGCCTGCGGTACCACGATGCTGAGACTGCGTGGTTTCGATGGAACTCCCGTCGGGGGGTAGCCGGCTACGATATGCCACGGCGGGGCGAGGCCTGCATGGAGTGTTCCCGGACGGCGAAGAGCCGGTTCTGCATGGGTGACAACGGTAGGCTGCCGACGAAGCCTGCCGGGGCGCGAATCTAGAGTCGCTTCTCGCGACACTCGTACAGTCTGTCGGCCGTGATGATGGCCAGCCTCTCCGCATCTTCTCGTGCATTGATGTCAGTGGTGACGAGGAGCCCGGGAAGGTGGAGCACCAACAACCCGTCTCCACGCTTTCCTGTCGATGTCGCGTCGAGCACGGTGTGTCCGTAAATGCGCCGCAAGCTCGGAGAGAACTGGTTGTAGGAGTCGATAGTGGAGATCTCGGTAATCCAAGTAAAGTGTGGGAGGTGCAGGTCGAGCAAGGCGTCCTTGAGGTCGTCACTAGCCGAGCCCCTAGCGAGATGGCGACGATAGCCGGCGGCAGACGTTAGGTACGTCCGGAGCACGATTCGGCCGGAGGCGTGTGCGGACTGCAACTCATCCAAGAGTCTCACGTTGACGGGAAGTCCGCGGTCGATGAGGGTCCGGCGGACCTGTGGCATGTCCCTCAATGTCGCGTCAATTCGGTCCCACGCGGAATGCTCGGCCGCCTCCGCGGTCGAAAAGACCCTGGTGGGCATGAGGGCCACGGCGAACACGGCGTGCTCGCGGACGTTCAACTCAACAACGCCGCGATGCGTTTCACGCTTTGTTGTATCCCCGGTGAAGGAGTGTTTGGCGCTCGCTTCGCGGTCCATCGGGAGCCACATGTAGGGGCCCCCTTGGTCGTCATGGACGATATACGCAGGGATGTAGTCGATGGCGCTGTCGGTCGGGTTGTCCTGCCTGGCGAAAACACGGCCGATGACCGTTACCGCGTGACCGACTGTTCCACCGACATTTAGGCCAAGAATGACGGGAATGCCAGACTCCACGTACGGCAAAATCGCGCGATCGATACGCTGGCCGCGGAAGCAAAGGGGCTGGTACCCAGCTTCACTGATCGCTCGGATCATCCGTTCGGAGGTGAGGAAGTCGGAGCCGGCTGGAAGGGAAACGGCTTCGGTTGCCGTCGTGGGCGTAGCAAACCGCGTGACGTCCGCCACGGATACCCAGTTATGGTTGTACCGAGCGTGCATGTGTCGCATGCCTGCCCAGATGGCAACTTGAGCGCACGCACCCACGCGCGAGTCCTGCTGGAGGAACGACGTGCCAGTAACCGCCAGGTCGATGCCGAGCAGGTGAGCGGCGAAGTCGGCGCGGCAGGTGACGGTTGCCTCCATGTTGAAGCCGCTACCGACGCGCGCTGTGAGAACGGTTCTGCCTATCGGGGCGGTCGACAAGGGACGGATGACGCAGAAGCCGCAGTAGTGTGTGTTTGCGAAGCGTTGAATCCGGGCCAGTCGGTCTGTGGACAGAGGCCGACTGAAGTGCGGGGAGACATCCTCATCAAAGAAGTGAACCCGCTTGCAGTGGCGTTCGTGTGATCGGAAGGTCCGGGCGTAGAATTGCAGGTAGTCGGCTGTGTAGTCGCGGTCGATGTAGGGGTATTCGAGAACGTAGGACTTCGTATTGAGCACGCGGAGATGGCGGAGCGTGTTTCGTACGACATCGAGGCGGCGGCCGCCGAGGGCGTCGGCCAAGTGCGACCAGTCGTCGGGAGTGTCGAGTGACCTGACGCTGCGATGCACCTTCATTATGGAGTCCGAGAGGCTGAGGAGACGACTCCGTTGGGGTGGGCGAGACCAAGGTCATCGCCATGAGAATTTCTGATCCTCTTGGGCCGCCTTGACTGTTTGCTCTTGGATCTGGTCGAGTCGTTTCAGAGCCTCCTCACTGACCTTGAGTGTGACTCCAACGTCGGTAGCTGGGATGGTTGCCCTGGCGGCTTCGTCAGTGGCCTTTCGGGGGGGACTGGACTTCGGAGGCGTCTTTCGGCTTGTCATGGGTAATCCTCTGGGTCATCCGGTCGCCGGGGCCCAAGGTTCTTAGCGCGTGCCGTCAAGCGGACTTTGGGTCCTGTTCGGTCTCAGCTCTATTGCTCGGGAGCGGCATCACTTTCGGGCAACGTGAGCGCGATCCACTCGCCCGGGTGATCGAGGGAGCCGATCGGCAGGACGATGTACTGCCGGCCTTCGTGCAGGTAGGTGATCGGGGAGCCGTTCGTGCCGGCCGGGAATTCCGTCTCCCAGACGACCGCGCCCGTCTCCTTGTCGTAGGCGCGGAGCCTGCGGCCGGCGTCGGGGCCGGCGCCGGGCGGCGTGCGCACCATGATCGGGTCGCCCTCGCTGACGAACAGGAGCGTCTTCGTCAGCAGCGTCATCGACCGGCCGGGCTGGCCGAGCGGCGGCAGGTCGAGGTGGGCGATGGCGGGGTGGTTCCGCGGCCCGTCGCCGTTCGGAACCATCCAGACGTGCTCGCCGGTCTTCATGTCGATGGCCGTGATGCGGCCGTAGGGCGGCCTGGTCAGCGGCAGGCCCTGCGGCCCGTTCGGGAACGCGCGCGTGCCGCGGGTGTAGCGGACGTTCATCCGGTCGGGATTGCCCGGGGTGAGGTCCGCGGCGAAGGCGCCCGTCACGGAGGGGACGTAGAGCATCCCGGTCTCCGGGTCGAACCCGGCCCCGCCCCATTCCGCGCCGCCGACCGAGCCGGGTAGCTGCAGCGTGCCGCGCGTGTCCTCCGGGCCGTCGCCGCGCACGGAGGGCGGGGTGAAGATCGCGCCGAGGATGAACGGCTCGACGATCTCCAGGGCCTCGGCCCGCAGCTCCGGCGTGAAGTCGATCAGGTCGTCCTCGGTGATGCCGTGCCGGTCGAAGGGCAGCGGCTTCGTCGGGAAGGGCTGGGTCGGCGAGATCCACTCGCCGGGTGTGTCGGAGCCGGGCACCGGGCGCTCGACGATGGGCCAGATCGGCTCGCCGGTCACCCGATCGAAGGTGTAGGCCATGGCCTGCTTCGTGAGCTGCACCACCGCCCGCGTGATGCCGGGCCGGCCCTCCACCTCGAGGTCCATCAGGATCGGCGCGACGTTGTTGTCGTAGTCCCAGAGGTCGTGGTGGACCATCTGGAAGTGCCAGACGCGTTCGCCCGTCTCCGCGTCTACGCAGACGAGGCTGTTGGCGTACAGGTTGTTCCCGGGCCGGTGGCCCCCGTACATGTCGTTCGTGGGCGCTCCGGTCGGGAGATACACGTAGCCGAGCTCGAGGTCCGCGCTGAACATCGTCCAGACGTTGGCCATCCCCGAGTAGGTCCACGAGTCGTCGAGCCACGTCTCGACGCCCGGCTCGCCGGCGCGCGGGATCGGGCTCCAGGTCCAGCGCAGCTCCCCGGTCCGGACGTCGAAGGCGCGGACGTCGCCCGGGTGCTGCTCCTTCGTGAAGGGATGGTCGGCCATCGCGCTCCCGAGGATGACCACGTCGCGGACGACGAGCGGCGGTGAGGTCCCCCGGTAGGCGGTCTCGGCGTCGTACGTCAGGTCGACCCGGCCGCCCTCTCCGAACGTCTCGACCGGCCTGCCCGTGGCGGGGTCGGTGGCGATCAGGTACGGAGGCCGGATCGAGAAGATCCGCCGGTCGTCGCCGTCCGCCCAGTAGGCCACGCCACGGTTGGCGGCGCCGCGCGGGGTGGCCTCGCCGAGGAATGCGGCGTCCTGCACCCAGAGCGTCTCGCCCGTGCCGGGGTCGAAGGCCTCGACGAGCCCGATGCCGTTCGACGCATAGAGGACGCCGTCGACCATGATCGGCGTCGAGCGGAGCTCGTTCGAGTAGCGCAGCTCGGGCCAGCGCTCCCGGAGGGACGGATCGACCGATGCCCGGCGCCAGGCGATCGCGAGGTCGCCCACGTTCGAGGCGTCGATCTGATCGAACGCGGCATAGCGCGTGTACCCGGCGTCGCCGCCGTGGACGCGCCACTCTCCGCTCACGCCCTGCTGCGCGAGGGCGAAGCCGGCCGAGGCGAGCGTCACCGTCGCGACCAGGACTCCCGCCCGCCGCGCGTGCCGTCCGATAGGGTTGCTGCTCTGTGCCATCGAGATCATCTCCGAATGCGTTGCGGCTGCGCGCCGACACCGCGCCCGCTGACCGTCGGGCGCGGGAAGTCCACGCCGCGCCATGACCGCCGCTCAGGTTAGCCTGCCCGGGAGGACCGGCTGACCGAGGACGACGGCGCTGCGCCGGACTGGCGTGGTCCCGGATGTCCAACGCCGCCGTGTCGAGTTGCCGTCGGCTCGGCCGCCCGCGCGTCGCCTACTTCAGGGCCGAGTAGGACGTCGGCTCCAGGATGCGCGCGTCGATCGAGGCGACCAGCCGGCGCTCCTCGTCCCGTTCGACGGCGATGATCAGCTCCTGGAAGTCCTCGTAGGTGCCGAGCTCACTCCACATCTGGTCGCGCGCCTCGCGGGACGGGTAGGCCAGCAGGTAGATGAAGGTGTTCTCGGTGTCGTCGCCGGTCACGGCGTTCCAGTAGCCGACGTTGGTCATGCCGGCCCGCTCGAACATCCCCGAGGTGTGGTCCCGGAAGCGGTCGGCCAGCGCCTCGCGCTTCCCGGGCTGCGTCTTGTAGATCCGCAGCTCGTACACCTGGGACGCCGCGCGCTGCCGCTCCGCGACCGCCCAGCCCGAGCCGAGCAGACCGAACATCACGCCCGCGATCGCGAGAATCCGCCACTTCAGCATCTGTCTCCTCCCATTCCGGCTGCGCCGCCCGGCCGGTGCCCGACGCGGGACTCCACCTCCGTGGCGCCGGGCCGTGCCCACGGCCTGCGCACCGTCGATTCTACTTCGCGGTCGCCGCATGCAGCGCACGGCCGCGGTCACGCCGGCGGGCGCCCCCTCGCCCGGGGGAGGCCGGCGTGCCGGGCCCCGGTCGCGCGCGATGCAGGGTCGCGCGCAGCGCGACGGACGCTTGACGGAGGCCGCCCGCGTGTCTACGTTCGCGGGATGCGGATTGGGCGGTCTGCGGCGGGCGCGGCGCGGGCCCTCGGCCCGGTCGATGCGGCGGGGCTCGGGTGCGCTCTGGCCTACGGCGGGCTGGCCTGGCTAGCCCGCCAGCCGGGGGAGCCGCCGCTCGGGTCCTTTCTCGGCATCGCCGCGGGGGCTTCGCTCCTGACGTTCGGCCTGTATGCGTACCTGTGCCGCCGGCCAACGGGCGCGCTCACGGTGGGCCGGCTCCTCGGTTGGGCCGTCGTCTTCCGCATCTGCGGCCTCGCCGGCGGACCGATCTACGAGGACGACTTCTACCGCTACCTGTGGGACGGCTACCGCTTCGCGCAGGCCGGCACACCGTACGGCGTGGCGCCGGAGGCGTTCTTCACCGATCCCACGGTCCCCGCCGCGTTCCAGCGCGTCCTCGACCAGGTCAACTACCCGGAGCTCCCGACCATCTACGGACCGGTGACGGAGCTCCTCTTCCTGGCCGCCTACGGCCTGCGCCCGGGCAGCGTGGCGGCGCTGCAGGCGCTCGTGGTCGTCGCCGATCTCGCCGCGATCGGCCTGCTGCTGCGCCTCGCGCCGCCGCGGGCGGTCCTGCTCTACGCGTGGTGCCCGCTGGTGATCAAGGAGGTCGCCTTCACCGCGCATCCCGACATCGCAGCGGTCGCCCTGCTGCTCGCGGCCGTCGCGCTGGCCCGGCGGGACCGCCTGCGGGCGGCGGCCGTCTGTCTGGGGCTGGCCGTCGGGGCCAAGGTGCTGGCGGCGCTCCTGGTGCCCTACGTCCTTGCGCGCGCCCGCCCGTCCGACTGGGCGGTGTTCGCGGCCGTGCTCGCGGCGCTCTACGCGCCCTTCGTCTGGCAGGGCGGCACGGACCTCGCCACCCTGCTGGTGTTCGCGCGGGAATGGGAGTTCAACGCCGCCGTGTTCGGGCTCCTGTCGCCCTGGATGCCGGCGCCGCTCGCCCGGGCGGCGTGCGGGGCGGCGCTCGCCGGCGGCCTCGCCTGGTACTATGCGCGCTACCGGAGGGAGCCGGCGACGATCCCGCGCGGCGACTGGATCTACGGCGCGCTGCTGGCCCTGTGGCCGGTCGTCAATCCCTGGTACCTGCTCTGGCTGCTGCCCTTCGCGGCGATCCGACCGAGCGCCTGGGCCTGGACGGCGTCGGTGGCCGTGCTGCTGGCGTACGTGACGGGCTTGAACCTGGACGACCTGCACATGGACCCCTTCGCGCATCCGGCCTGGGTGCGCCCCGTGGAGTACGGCCTGATCCTGCTGGCGCTGGCGTACGACGTGCGCCGGTCCGCGATCCGCGGTTCCGCGCGCCCCGCGCCGGAGGGCGCGTAGCCCCGCCGTGCACGCCGGGTTGACGGTCGGTGCGGTCGTGCCGGCGCGGG
>JAPOWL010000162.1 GCA_026707615.1 Acidobacteriota bacterium
GGTACTGAGCGGGACGGAGGTGCGGCTGCGCGCCGTCCCGACGATGGGCACCGCCGGCGGGCAGCTCGTGCTCGACGAGGAGAATCGGACGGATCTCGCGCTCGGCGAGGACGGCTCGCTCACGAGCAGCTTCGTCGTCGAGGAGGAGGGCTTCTACCGCATCGATCTTCGGGCGCCCGACGGCCAGCTGGTCACCGCTTCCCCGCAGTACACGATCGACGTCCTGACGGACCAGCCCCCGGCCGTCATGTTCATCCGGCCGGGCCGCGACACCACGGCCAGCGCCATCGAGGAGCTGTTCGTCGAGGCGCGCGCGGACGACGACTTCGGCCTGCGCTCGCTCGACCTCGTCTACTCGGTCAACGGCGGCCCGGAAGAGGCGGTGCCGCTCTACGACGGCGGCGACGACACGCTGCGCGAGGTGTCGGCCGGGCACACCTTCTTCCTCGAGGAGCTCGAGCTCGAGCCGGGCGACTTCCTCTCCTACTACGCGCGCGCCGTCGACCGGAACCTCGCCCAGCAGGGGGCGGACGTCAAGAGCGACCTCTACTTCATCCAGGTCCGCCGCTTCAGCCGCGACTACCGCAGCGGGCCGTCCGGAGGCGGCGGGGCCGGCGGCGGGGCCGGCGGCGGCGACGCCCGGGCCCTCTCGGAGGCGCAGCGCCAGGTCATCTCGGCCACCTTCAACGTCATCCGCGACCGGGCCACGTTCACGGACGAGGAGTTCCAGGAGAACGTGGTATTCCTGACTCTGGCCCAGGGCCGCCTGCGCGAGCAGGTCGAGACGCTGCTGCGGCGGATGAACAGCCGCGTCATGCCGGCCGACCGTGCCTTCCGGAGCATCGCCGAGATGCTGCCGCTGGCGGCGGACGCCATGCGGGACGCGGAGACCGCGCTGCAGGACCAGGACGTCGACGCGGCGCTGCCCCACGAGCAGCGGTCGCTCCAGCACCTGCAGCGGGCCGAGGAAGCCTACGAGGAAGTGCTGCTCACGATGGGCGGCGGCGGAGGCGGGGGCGGCGGGAGCCGCGCGAGCCAGGCGGCGGAGGACCTGGCCGACCTCTTCGAGCTGGAGCTCGACAAGCTGCGCAACCAGTACGAGACGCTGCAGCGCGGCGAGCAGCAGGCGGCCGACAACAACATCGACGAGCTGATGGAGCGGCTGCGGGAGCTGGCGCGGCGGCAGGAGCGCGAGGCCGAGCGCCAGCGCCGGCGGGCGCGCGGGCAGCAGTCGACGCAGGGCGGCGGCGCAGGGCAGCGCGCCCTGGCCGAGGAGGCCGAGGAGGCCGCGCGGCGCCTCGAGCGCCTCGCGCGCGAGATGAACTCCCCGCAGATGATGGACGCGTCGCGGCGCCTGCAGGAGGCGGCCGACGCAATGCGGCGTGCCGCGGCCAACGACGACAACCTCGGGTTCGCCGAGGCCGGCGCGGCGCTCGACCGCCTGCGCGAGGTGCAGGAGCGGCTTCAGGGCGAGCAGAGCGGCCGCCTCCAGCGCGACATCGAGGATCAGTTGCGGCGGGCGAACCGCCTGGCGGACGAGCAGCGCGAGGTGCGGGCCGAGGTGGCCGACCTGCCGGGGATGGAGAACGAGCCCCGGATGACGCAGCTTCGCCGGCTCCTGGAGCGGAAGAACGAGATGGAGTCGGAGGTGGCCGACCTGGAGCGGGAGATCGACTCGACGTCGGCGGAGTTCCGCCGCGACGAGCGCGACGCCTCGCGGCGCCTGCAGGAGGCCGCGTCCAGCATCCGCGACAACCGGCTCAAGGAGAAGATCCGCTACTCGCGCGGCCTGATGCGCAGCCGCCCCGGCGACACCGCCAACGCGTTCGAGAACGAGATCGGCAGCGACATCGGCGAGCTCGCCGAGAAGCTGGCCGAGGCCGCGGCGTCCGTCGGAAAGTCCGAGGGCGACCGGATGGCGCAGGCGCTCGACCGGACGCGCGACCTGATGCGCAGCCTGGAGTCGCTGGACCACCGCATGTGGCAGGAAGGTCAGGAGGCGGAGGACGGCGAGGCCGGCTCCGAGTCCGGACAGGAGGGCCAGCCGGGCGAGCAGGCGGGCGGCGAGCAGGCGGGTGGCCGGCAGGCCGGCGAGCAGGCGGGCAACCAGGCCGGACCGGCGGATGGCGACGCCGCCACCCTCGGCAGCCGCTGGGGCGGTCCGTTCGGCGGCCGCTACGGGTACGATCGCCGGCCCGGTGGCTGGGAGTGGGACCCGCGGGACGTGCGGCAGTGGCAGCGCGAGTACCGCGAGCGGGCCGGCGAGGTCGAGGAGTTGCGGCGCCTCCTCGAGCAGGAGGACTTCGCAGCCGCCGACCTGAGCGAGATCATCGAGCGGATGCGGGAGCTGGACGACCTCCGCACCTACCAGGATCCGGAGGAGATTGCCCGGCTGCAGACGTTCGTCCTCGAGGAGCTGAAGCGCTTCGAGTACCGCCTGCGCCGTGAGATCACCGAGGAGTCCGAGGACCTCTTCCTGGCCGGCAACGAGGAGATGCCGCCGCAGTTCCGCGAGCTGGTCGAGGAGTACTTCCGCGTACTGTCCGAAGGCCAGTAGTCCACGGCTTCCACGCTCCGCCGGTGATGCTGTCGCACGTCCGCGACCTCGTCCACCGCCTGAGCGCGTACCTGGACAGCGCGCGCGGCCTCGACCTGCCTCTGCTCGCGCGCTGGCACCGCTGGCGGAGGCCGCGCTGACCGCCGGCCCGCGAGGCCCGGCGGCGCCGGTCGGGGGGGAGGTGACCGGCCTGCGGCACCGCGGTATGATGCGCGCATCGGGCACGGGGGGCACGACATGCGCGGCAGGCTGACGGCGGCCCTGGTCCTCGTCGCGATCGCCGGCGGAACGGCGGCGGTGGCGCAGCGCGGCTGGCGGGGCGGCTGGTCTCGCATGCCCCCCAAGTTCCCGGTCGAGACGCCGGTCCACCGGGCCTTCACGTTCTCCCGCATCCTCTACGACAGCGATCGCCGCGAGCCGGGCGGTCAGGGCTGGTACACCGACTACCCCACGGCCGACCAGAACCTGATGATCCGGCTCTCCGAGCTGACCACCACCCGGGTCGGGTTCGACGAGCACGACGAGCCGGACCACGTCGTGGTGCGGCTCACCGACGAGGAGCTCTTCAACTATCCGTTCATCTTCATGTCGGACGTCGGCACCCTGTGGCTCGACGACGTGGAGGCCCACCGGCTCGGCCAGTACCTCCTGAAGGGCGGGTTCCTCTGGGTGGACGACTTCTGGGGTCCGTGGGCCTGGGAGCAGTGGACGGGCGAGATCGCCAAGGCGCTGCCGGAGACCGAGTACCCCATCTTCGACATCCGGCCCGACCACCCGCTGCGCCAGGCGCTGTACGAGGTGCCCGAGATACCCCAGATCCCGTCGATCCAGCACTGGCGCCGGACCGGCGGCGCCACGACGTCGGAGCGGGGCTCGCGCAGCCACGAGGTGCACTTCCGCGGCATCGCCGACAAGGCCGGACGCCTGATGGTGCTGATGAGCCACAACACCGACATCGCGGACGGCTGGGAGCGGGAGGGGGAGGACTACGAGTTCTTCTACCGCTTCTCCATCAACGCCTACGCGGTCGGCATCAACACCGTCGTGCACGCCATGACGCACTGACGGCCGGTTGCGGTCCGGGCCGCCACGCTCGATCCCTCCGCCCGGTAGAATCCACCTTGCTCGTTGCGACTTCGTGAAGTTCGGGGCGAGCTTCACAGCGCGGCGGCAGGGTGGCTCCGACCGGAGCGAGGACTTCGGATGGCTGACACGGGACACTGGACGCGCTCGACGCTCGCGCTGCTGGAGACGACGCCGGACGCCGTCGTCGTGGTCGACGGCGCGGGCACGATCGTCTACGCGAACCGGCTGATCGAGGAGCTCTTCGGCTACCAGCCCCATACGCTCGTGGGACGGCCGGTCGAGGTCCTGGTCCCCGAACAGGCGCGCGGCCGACATCACGGCCACCGCGCCGACTACGGCAGGGCGCCCGCGATGCGTGCGATGGGCTCGGGGTCCGACCTGCTGGGCCTCCACAGCAGCGGACGCGAGTTTCCGGTCGACATTTCCCTCAGTCCGATCGATTCCGACGAGGGCCGGCTGGTCATCGCGGCGGTCCGCGACATGACCGAGCGCCGCCACATCGAGGGGGCCCTGCGGCAGGCCAACGAGAAGCTCGGACGCGAGCTCGCCGCGGCCGCGAAGATCCAGAAGTCGTTGCTGCCGGGCCGGCCGGCCGGGATCCGGGGCATCGACGTGGAGTGGATCTACGAGCCCTGCGAGAAGCTCGGCGGCGACAGCTTCAACGCCTTCGAGATCACCGACAAGCTGATCGGCTTCTACATGCTCGACGTGACCGGGCACGGCATGGTGGCGGCCCTGCAGTCGGTGGCGTTGACCCGCGTCCTGGCCTCGACGTGGACCGCGCAGGGGCGTTCCTCGCCGGCGCAGCTCACCAAGTGGCTGAACGCGGAGTTCCCGGTCGATCCGGAGGTCTGGCAGTACTTCACCTTCCTCTGCGGCATGCTCGACCTGGCTACCGGCCGCCTGCGCTACGCCAGCGCCGGGCATCCGGGCCCGATGCACGTACCGGTCGACGGGGCGCCGGTCGCGCTGGAGGCTGCCGGCCTGCCGATCGGCTGGTTCGCCGACGTCGAGTACGACGAGTTCGCGGTGGACCTCACACCCGGGGACCGCCTCTACCTCTATTCGGACGGGCTGACCGAGGCGATGAACGACGCGGGCGACGACTTCGGCATCGCCGGGCTCCGGGGGTCGCTGGCCGCAACGCACGGCAGGCCCCTCGGTGAGACGGTGCGGGAGTTGCGCCGCGACGTCGGCGACTGGCGCGGACGCGGGGAGCTGGACGACGACCTGACCCTGCTGGCTCTCGAAGTCATCCGACCGTGACGCCCCGTCGAGGGTGCGGCGTTCGTGCGCCCGTCCCTCCCGGGAGCGTGTTGACGGGGCGGGGGGCGACTGTCAGACTGTCCCGATGCGTGGGCGCCCGCGTGCGTTGGACCGACGGGCTTTCCTCTCCCTGACCGGCGCGGCCTTCGGCGCCGCGCCCTTCCACGCACTCGCCTGCCGTGCCGCGCGGAGCGACGTCCGGCCGCTCCCCGGCGACCCCGCTCCGAGCGGTATCGACTACGGACCGCTGGCGCCCGTGCGGGACGAGACCACCCGCCTGCCGCTGCTCGAGCTTCCGGCCGGCTTCCGCTATCGCTCCTTCGGCTGGATCGGCGACCCCCTGGAGCGCGGGTTGGCGACGCCCGGGCTGCACGACGGGATGGCCGCGTTCCCGGCCGGGGGGCGCCGCGTCTACCTCGTGCGCAACCACGAGCTCCGCGCCGGCCCGGCGATCGCGCCCCGGCCGATCTACGACCGGAACGGCTGCGGCGGCACGACGACCGTCGAGTTCGATATGGCGAGGGGCTCGGTCCGCAGGGCCTGGGTGAGCCTCGCCGGCACCGCCGTCAACTGCGCGGGCGGGCCGACCCCGTGGGGATCGTGGCTGACCTGCGAGGAGACCGTGCTCGGTCCCGGGGGCGGGAACGATTTCGAGGAGCCGCACGGGTACGTCTTCGACGTCCCCGCGGACGGCACGGCCACGGCCGAGCCGCTCCGCGCCATGGGACGCTTCGTGCACGAGGCGGTCGCGGTCGATCCGGACACCGGCATCGTCTACGAGACGGAGGATCAGCAGACCGCGGGCTTCTACCGCTTTCTCCCCGCGGAGCCCGGCAACCTCGCGGCGGGCGGCCGACTCGAGATGCTGGCCATCGCCGATGCGCCGGAGGCGGACCTGCGGGCGGGGCAGAGGACCGGCGACTGGCGGGGGGTGGAGTGGGTGCCGATCGACGACCCCGACCCGGCCGACGCGGGCCCGAACAGCGTCTTCGCCCAGGGCCGGGCGGGCGGCGGCGCCACGTTCCGCCGGCTGGAGGGCATCTGGTACGGCGGCGGCCGGATGTACGTCGTCTCGACCGAGGGCGGCGACGTGCGGATGGGGCAGGTGTGGGAGTACGAGCCGGGCCGCGAGCGGCTGCGCCTCCTCTTCGAGTCGCCGGGGCCGGACGTGCTCGACATGCCCGACAATCTGTGCGTCAGCCCGCGCGGCGGCATCGTGCTGTGCGAGGACGGCCGGGACGGCAACTTCCTGCGGGGCCTGCGGACGGACGGCCGCATCTTCCCCTTCGCCCGCAACGACATCGTCCTCGATGGCCGGCCGAACGGGATCTCCGGGGACTTTCGCTCCAGCGAGTTCGCGGGCGCCGTGTTCAGCCCCGACGGCCGCTGGCTCTTCGTGAACGTGCAGATCCCCGGCGTCACGCTGGCCATCACGGGCCCCTGGGCCGACGGGGCCCTGTGACCTTCCCACCGACAGGATGCGGACCCTCTTCTCGCGCCTGCTGAGCTCCGTCGCGTCCGTCCGGAGCGAGGAGACGACACCGGCCCTGCTGATGTTCGCCTACTCGTTCCTGGCGATGACGTCCTACAACATCGTCAAGCCGATCACCCGCGCGCAGTTCATCGAGGATCTCGGGGCCGACAACCTGCCCTACGTGCTGTTCGCCGCCGGCGTCTCCATCGGCGTCATCATGCACTTCTACACGAACGCGGTCCGCCGCGTCCCGCGCCAGCACGTGGTGCCGGTGACGCAGGCCGCCATCGTGGTGATCCTCGTCGCCTTCTGGGCGCTGCTCCGAACCGGCGCGGTCTGGGCGACGATCGGCTTCTACCTCTTCGGCCTGATCCTCGGCATCCTGTTGATCAGCCAGTTCTGGACGCTGGCGAACGACATCTTCGACGCGCGGCAGGCGAAGCGGCTCTTCGGCTTCATCGGCGGCGGCGCCAGCCTGGGCGGCGCGGTCGGCGCCACCATCACCGCGACCGTCGTCGAGGCGGTCGGCCTGGAGCAGCTCCTCCTGGTGAGTGCGCTGGTCCTCGCCGGCTGCGCGGGCATCGTGCTGCTGGTGCTCCGGCGACACCACGTGGACGACGCCGCGTTCGAAGCCTACGAGCGCGGGGTCGGGGGGCAGGAAGCGATCCGGCTCGTGACCGAGTCCCGCCCGCTGCGCATCCTGGCCCTCGCGGTCGGATGCGCGGCGGCCGGCGCGGCCGTCGTCGACCAGCAGCTCAGCATGGCGGCCGCCGAGATGGGCGGCGGGAGCGGCGACGCCATCGCGGCGTTCCTGGCCGAGGTCACCGCCTACCTGTCGGTCGCCGGGTTCGTGGTGCAGGTGGCACTCATCAGCCGCATCCACCGGACGGTCGGCATCGGCTTCGCTCTGCTCCTCCTGCCGCTCGGCTTCAGCGCCAGCGCCGCCGTCATCCTGGGCACCGGCGCGCTCTGGGCGGTGGCCGGGGCGCGGGTCCTGGGCACGACCCTGCGCTACACGCTCGACAAGACGACGCGGGAGGTGCTGTTTCTCCCGCTGTCGGCCGAGTTGCGGCACCGCGTCAAGCCGTTCATCGACGTCACGATGGACCGCTTCGCCAAGGCGGTGACGGCGTTGGTGCTGCTCGTGCTCATTCAATCGTGGGGCCTCGGGCTGGACTGGCGCCAGTTGAGCTACGCCACGCTCGCCATCACCGGGCTCTGGGTCGCGGTGGCCATCCGGGCCCGGCAGGAGTACCTGCGCTCGTTCCGGGAGAGCATCGATACCCAGGCCATCACACCGGAGGCGGTCATGACCCCGGCCGCCGAGGCGGCCACCGTCGAGACGCTGGTGGAGGAGCTTTCGAACCCCGACGAGACATCGGTGCTCTACGCCATCGACATGCTCGAGGCGATGGACAAGCCGCATCTCATCACGCCGCTCCTGCTGCGCCACGAGTCGGGAGCGGTCCGCGTGCGGGCGCTGCGGGCGCTGGCGTCGGGCCGCTCGCGGGTCGGCGAGCGCTGGAAGGGCACCGTCGAGCGGATGACGCGCGACGACGACGTGGAGGTGCGCGCCGCGGCGCTCATGACGCTGGCCGCCCTCGACCACCGGGACGCCGCGGCCGTGATGCCCGACCACCTGGACGTTCCCGAGCCCCGGGTGGTCGTGGCGGCGGCGGCGGCCCTGGCGCGCTCGACCGAGGAAGCCGACGTCGAGCGTGCCGAGTCGACGCTCCGGCGGCTCATCGACGACACGCGCGCCACCGCGGTCGAGGGCCGGAAGGAGACGGCGCGGGCGCTCTCCCGGATCGACAATCCGCGGTTTCGCGTCCTGCTGGTGCCCCTGCTGCACGACCACAACGTCGAGGTCGCGCTCGAAGCGATCCGCAGCGCGCGCGAGCTCGGCGCGTCGGACGGGCTGTTCCTGCCGGCGCTGTTCTCCCGGCTCGGGCACCGCGTCCTGCGGCACGCGGCGCGCGAGACGCTCGTCGCCTGCGGGGAGGAGATCGTCCCCGCGCTGCGCTACGCGCTGGAGAACCCGCACGAGAACGTCTGGGTGCGGCGCAACATCCCGGGCATTCTCGCCCGCGTGCCGAGCCAGGCCGCGGTGGATGCCCTCGTCGGCAGCTTCGGCACCGGCGACGGCTTCCTGCGCTACAAGATCATCGCCGCCCTCGAGCGCCTGCGCCGGGACCACGACGACCTGGTCGTTCCCCGGGCCGAGGTCGAAGAGCTGCTGATGCGCCAGTCCGCCGTCTACTGCAACGTGCTGACGCTCCGCCACAACCTGCTCTCCGAGACCGAGGGGCCGCACGACAGCGTGCTGGAGCGCGCCCTCCGGGAGCGCCTCGATCGCATCCTCGACCGGATCTACCGCCTGCTGGGGGTGCTCCACGAGGTGGCCGACGTCATCGCGGCCCGCCACGCGATCGAGCGCGGCAATCCCAAGCGCCGCGCCCGGGCCGTCGAGTACCTCGACAACCTGCTGCGGGCGAACGCACGGAAGCGCATCCTGCCGCTGATCGACGAGTCGCCGCCGGAGGCGAAGGTCGACCATGCGAACCACGTCCTCGGCACGAGGCCCCGCAACCTCGAGGACACGCTGGCGCAGTTGATCCACGACGACAATCCGGTGGTCGCGGCCAGCGCCGTCCACTACGTGGCGGGCCGCGAGCCGTTGCTGCCGCAGCTCATCGACGACATCGAATGGGTGAGCCGGCACCGCGCGGCCACCCACCCGCGGGTCAGCGCCGCGGCGGACTGGGTGCTCTCGGCGCGCGACCCCGCCCGGGCTCCCGCGGGCGCGGGCCGGGACGGGCTGCCGGTCGTGGAGCTGGCGGATCGCCTGGGGCGCATCCCGATCTTCGAGTTCGTGTCGGTGGACGAGCTGTTCCGGGTCATCGAGTCCGGGCAGGAGGTGCACTACGCGGCAGGGCAGGCGGTCGGCGTGGAAGGCGCCACCGAGGCCGTGGAGCTCCTCATCGCCGGCGCGGTGCGCCAGGCGGTGGGCCTGGACAGCCACCGCGACCTGCCGGCGCCGGGCGTAATCGGCCTGGAGGAGGTGCTCCAGGGAATCCCCACCCTGCACCCCCCGCTGGCGCGCGAGCCCAGCGTCGCGTTCCGGATCCGGGCGGACGACTTCATGGCGATGGTGGCCGACGACATCCGTCTGGCGCAGGGGCTGTTCCGGCTGCTGCTCGGCACCGCGGCCGGACGCCGCAACGGCCGCCCCGCGCACCTGCCGGCCGTCGAGTTGCCGAGCTCCGAGCTGCAGCCCTTCGACAAGGCGATGCTCGTCCGCCAGCACCCGCTGCTGTCGCGCGCCGCGGTGGGCGACCTGCTGGCGCTGATCGGTGCGGGGCGGGAGCTCTCGCTCTGGGAGGGGGAGACGCTGTTTCGCGACGACGACGCGGCGTCGTTCTGTCTCGTCCTCGACGGCATCGTGCAGCTCGAGTCCGACGGCGACGGGCCGCTGGTCGTGGGGCCGGGCGGGATGATGCTCGTCGCCGAGACGCTCGCGGGCGCGCTCGCCGGCTGTCGCGGCACGGCGGTGCGGGCGTGCCGCGTGCTGCGCGCGGAGCGCGACGACCTGTTCGCCGTGCTGTCGGAACGCACGACCCTGTTGCAGGACGTCTTCAGCGGCATCTTCGCCGCCGAGGTCCCGGCCGCGGCGGGGAAGACCGGCGGCGCGCCGGGCGATGGCCCGGGAGCCGCGGCCGAGGCGCGCACCTGAGCTCAGGGAGGCCGTACATGCGAAAGCCGCGTTACCCGCTCGCAGTTGCCGTCGCCGTCGTGGTGGCCGTCGTCTCCGGCGCCGCGCCGCTCGCCCAGGAAGCGGCTCCTCCTCTCTCGCCGGAGGCGATGGAGGAGTTCCTGCTGGGCGCCGATCTGTCCAACCTCGACCGCGTCGACGTCGGCGTGACCGGCTCCCGGCGCGCGAGCGCCTCCGACGGGCGGATCACGCACGACGTCCACATCCAGACGGTCGACATCCAGCGCGATACGTTCGTCGCGGCCGGGGCGCGGGTGGAGCTCAACTTCCGCGATTCCTACCGCTACAACATCGGCGCCTATCGCCTGGCCGTGCTCCTGGGCATGGACAACGTGCCGATGTCCGTCCCGCGGAGGGTCAACGGCGACCCGGCCGCCGTCACCTGGTGGGTCGACGACGTGGCCATGACCGAGCGGGATCGGATCGAGCAGCGTGCGTTCCCCCCGAATCCGCAGGACGCCTACTCGCAGTTCTACACGATGTACGCCTTCGACGAGCTGATCCAGAACCGGGACCGCAACCCCGGCAACTCCCTCTGGACGACGGACTGGAAGCTGTGGCTCATCGACCACACGCGGGCGTTCCGGCCCGACGTCGAGATCTCGGAGCCGGAGCGCCTGACCCGCATCAGCCGCAGCCTGCTCGAGGGCATGCGCGCGCTGACGCCGGAGTCGCTCGAGGAGGCGATGGACGACATCCTCACGCGCCAGGAGCGGGAACGGGTCCTGGCGCGCCGCGATCTCCTGGTGGAGCACTTCGATGCCCGGATCTCGCGCATCGGCGACGCCGTCCTCATCGACTGAGCCCTTGACCGGCAAGCCCCATCTCGAGACGCTCGAGCTCGAGCCGCCCGGTCCCGCGGACGCGTCGGTCATCTGGATGCACGGGCTGGGAGCGGACGCGAACGACTTCTACGGCATCGCGCCGCAGCTCGGGCTCCCGGCGGAGCTCCGCGTCCGCTTCGTCTTCCCCAACGCCCCCCGCATCCCGGTGACGATCAACGGCGGCCTGATCATGCGCGCCTGGTACGACGTGTTCGGGTTCGATGCGCGCGACCAGGACGAGAAGCGCATCCGGCAATCGGCGGGATGGATCGACGAGCTCGTGGCGCGGGAGGCCGATCGCGGGGTGCCGGCGCGTCGCATCGTGCTCGCCGGCTTCTCGCAGGGAGGCGCGATGGCGCTCTTCGGCGGCCTGCGGCACCCCGAGGCGCTGGCCGGCCTGATGTGCCTGTCCGCCTACCTGCCGCTGCCCGACACGCTGGCGGCCGAGGCCTCGGCCGCCAATCGGGCCGTCCCCATCTTCCAGGCCCATGGCACCGCGGATCCCATGGTTTCGGCGGACGTGGGCCGCCGCAGTCGGGACCTCCTGTCCACGGCCGGATACGCGGTCGACTACCGCGAGTACCCGATGGCGCACGAGGTCTGCTTCGACGAGGTGCGCGACATCGGCGCCTGGCTGAGCGCCGTGCTGGCCGGTCGGGACCCTTGAGACCTCGCGGAGCGCGTCGATGGCCGGATGCTCGTGATCGCGTCCGATTCCAGGTGACCGTCCCCGGAGAAGCGCCGAGGAGTGATGGAGGATCCGATGAGGGATCGAGGTCTCGCGCCGCTCGCGGCCGCCACGGTCATCGCGCTCGTGGCCCTGACGCCCACGTTCGCTGCTGCGCAGTCCACGAACGCGGCGGCGCCGCCCCGCACGCCGTGGGGGCACCCCGACCTGCAAGGGGTCTGGGACTTCAGCACGATCACGCCGCTGGAACGGCCGGACGAGCTGGCCGGGAAGGAGTTCTGGACGGAGGAGGAGGCGGCCGACCTCGAGCAGCAGGCCCTCGACCGCATCGAGCGCGACGCGCGGCCGAGCGTCGTGAGAACCGAGCCCCTGCCGGTCACCGGGAGCGTGGGGGCCGTCAACCTCTTCTGGTTCGGCCCGAACTCGGACGTCGTCGAGAGCCGGCGAACGTCACTGGTCGTCGACCCGCCGGACGGCAAGATCCCCTGGACGCCGGAGGGGCTTGAGAGAAGCCACGCCCGCGCGGCCCGGAACGAGCGCCTCGCCCACGGCCCGGAGGACCGCACCATCGCCGAGCGCTGCATCCTCGGGTTCAACTCCGGACCGCCCATCGTGCCCCTGGGCTACAACCAGAACGTCCAGCTCTTCCAGACCCCCGACCACGTGGTCATCCTGACCGAGATGGTCCACGACGCGCGCATCGTCCCGCTGGACGGGCGTCCGCACATCGCGGACGACGTCCGGCAGTGGAGAGGCGACTCGCGCGCCCGCTGGGAGGGCGACACGCTGGTCGTCGAGACGGCGAACTTCTACCTCGAGACCTGGATGCGGGGATCGAGCCCGAACATGCACCTGGTCGAGCGCTTCCGCCGCGCCGACGCCGACACGCTGCTCTACGAGTTCACGGTCGCGGATCCGACCACGTGGACGAGCCCTTGGACGGCGCAGGTCTCCATGCGGAAGATTGAAGATCCGATCTTCGAGTACGCGTGCCACGAGGGCAATCTCGGCCTCCTGAACATCCTCGTCGTCGCGCGGGCCGAAGAGCGGGCCGCCGCGGAAGCAGATCCGGGAGCTCGGTGAATCGACACGCGCGACGCAAAGCTCGACGTGACGTGGACGCCCGAGCGAGTCAGGGTCGAACGGCCGGCCCGTCCATCAGCTCGCCGCAGACCGAGCGTCGCAGCCCGCGGTTGGCCGCGCTCCCCCGTCGCACCGCACCGGAGCCTGCCGCGCGAGGGTGCCATTTCTCGTGAGTGCTTCGCCACTCAGAAGCGGAAGCCGCCGCCAATCCCGATTCGAAAGATGGCCAGTCGTGCGTCGACCCGGATGAAGAACCGCTCCCCGATGGACCAGTCCGCCGTGGTCCCGACCTGGGGATAGTAGAAGGGACCCTGAGAGAACCGTCGAGCCGCACAGCGACGGTAGTCCTCGTCGGTCAGCGCGGCGTGGAACACGACGTGGCGAGGGCCGTACTCCAGGGGCGTCGGAATACGCACCTCGGAACCGGCGAAGGCCGTGCAGTCCGTTCGGCGCGAGTACCGGAGCCCTCCGCCGAAGAGCAGTCGGAGCTCGAAGCCGTCCTCGACGTAGGCCCGCCAGGCCGCGAGCACGTTGACGTCGTGGAAGGTCTCCTGGGTGGTGCTGTCCCGAAGCGTGCTCGCCTCCAGCCCGTCGATGTCGGCGTGAGGATACCCGCCCTGTGCCTCCTGGAAGCGGTCCGACAGCATGTAGTCGACGTGCAGGCGGAAGCGTTGGCCGGACCCGAGCGTGACCCAGGCCAGGGTCCCGCAGCACTCCGGCGGCTCGTCGAAGTACTGGTACTGTCTGACGAAAACTACGCCGACATCACGCGTCTGCGCCGACGTGGCGAGCGGGACGAGTACCACGACGATGGCGACAATGTAGTGCATGCGCTCCTCCCGGCGAGGAGTGCGCAGGAACGCGACAGACCGGCTCACCGGTACTGCTTGGGGGAATGGGTCGTAGCAGTGCTCGCGCCCACAACGGCGGTGCTGGCCTGTATCGGAAGGATCCACGCAGGAGGTGACGCGGCACGGCTGCGGGCAGCGTCGCCGTCGTTGGGTAGACCACGACCCGTTCATCGCCCCGTCACCGGGGCAAGCGGGGGCCGTCGCTACCGGGTCTCTGATTCGTCGTGGATCAACTGAACGAAGGCTCCCAGCAGGGGCCCGCCGAGCGAGAAGTCGCTCATGTTCGCCGGAGGCTCGTAGGCGTCGGCGAGTTCCTCGGCGGACCTCCCGGCCTCCTTGCCGGCGAGCGCGTACTCCTTCAGATGCTGGTGGAACTCGGTGTACCGGACGAGATCGT
>JAPOWL010000308.1 GCA_026707615.1 Acidobacteriota bacterium
GCCGCGCAGGCGCCGGAGCCGGGTGACGGCTATCCCTCCGGCGACGGGCCGTTCACCGGCGGCAACTGGTCGAGCTCGCGCTACGCGACGCTGGACGAGATCGCGACCGACACCGTCGACCGCCTCGGCGCCGCGTGGGTGACGCAGCTCCCGGGCGGGGCGGCGTCGCGCGCGACCGCGGTGGTGCAGGACGGCGTCATCTACCTGCCGGGCGGCGCCAACATGTTCGCGTTCGACGCGCGGACGGGCGATCCGATCTGGCGCTGGGAGCCCGACCCCGAGGCCGGGCGGGTGCCGTCGTGGCAGGGCGTTGCGCTGGGCGACGGCCTGGTCTACTTCGGGACGCGCAGCGCCGAGGTCATCGCGCTGCGGCAGGACACGGGCGAGCTCGCCTGGGCCACGCGGGTCGGGAGCGAGCAGCAGACGCGCGGCGAGTCGGTGACGACGGCGCCGATGTACGCCCGCGGCAGGATCTTCGTGGGCCTCGCGAACGGCGACATCGGCGGGCAGGGCCGCGTCATGGCGCTCGACGCCGAGACCGGCGAGGTGGAGTGGACCTTCTTCGTCGTGCCCCGGCCGGGAGAGTTCGGCCACGAGACCTGGCCGCAGGACAACGACTCGTGGGAGTTCGGAGGCGGCGGCGTCTGGCTGGTGGGGACGGTCGATCCCGACCTGGGGATGGTCTACTTCTCCACCGGCAACCCGGTGCCGATGTTCGGCGGCGAGATCCGCGAGGGCGACAACCTGTTCACCGCCTCCGTCCTCGCCCTCGACATGGAGACGGGCGAGCGGCGTTGGCACTACCAGGTGGTGCGCCACGACATCTGGGACGCCGACATCGCCACGCCGCTGCTGCTCTACGACACGACGGTCGGCGGCGAGCCGGTGAAGGCGGTGGCGGCGATGCGCGCCGACGGCTACCTGTTCCTGTTCAACCGCGAGACGGGCGAGCCGTTGCTGCCCATCGAGGAGCGGGAGGTGCCGCAGGACGCGCACCAGCGCACGGTTCCCACCCAGCCGTTCCCCGTCCGCACCGAGACCATCCTCCCCGAGTGCTCCTACTGGCGCGACCGGGTGCCGCCGCCGTTCCAGCTCAGTTGCAGCAGCTACACGCCGCCTTCGGTCGACGAGCAGACGGTGGTGGCGCCGGGGGTGCCGATTCCGCTGGTGCGGGTGACGCCGCTGGCGTTCTCGCCGCAGACCGGCTACATCTACGCGCAGGGCCGCGCGCACGTCGGCCGCGCGCGCCGCTTCGCGGACCCGTTCGTCTGGAACACCCAGTTCTTTCACCTGACGCTCCCGGACGACGTCGGGATCCTGGCCGCCGTCGACACCGAGACCGGCCGCGTCGTCTGGCGGAAGGAGATGCCCGCCGCGTTCCTCGGGACCAGCGGTCCGCTGGTCACCGCGGGCGGCCTGCTGTTCCGCGGCTCGCCGGGCGGGCAGGTGGAGGCGTACGACGTCGAGACCGGCGTCCGGCGCTGGGCGTTCCGCACGAGCGAGGAGGGGGCGCGGCTGCGGCCCGGCCCCGCCTCCACCTACGAGCTCGACGGCACGCAGCACATCGTCATCCCGATGGGCCCGCAGCTCTGGGCGTTCACGCTCGACGGCGCCATCCCCGCCCGCGGCGAGCCGTCCCCCGACCCGCCGGTGGACGATCAGCCGAGCGGCCCCGCCCCGCGCGAGACCGACGAGATCGAGACCGCCACCCTGCTCGAGAACTTCCGCGGCTCGGTGGGCGGCCGCCGCTTCGCGCTCGACGAGTACACCTTCAACCCGACCCGCGCCCGCGTCACGGCCGGCACGCGCGTCCGCTTCACCAACAACGGGACCGTCGTCCACACCGTGACCGCGCGCGACGGCTCCTGGACGACCGGCACGCTGGAACCCGGCATGTGGAGCTTCGTCACCTTCGACGAGCCCGGGACGTTCCTCTACCAGAGCGAGGAGCACCCCTGGGCCGTCGGCGAGATCATCGTCGATCCGTAGAGAACCTCTACCAATGGTCCTCGGCTCGACGCCTCGTCATC
>JAPOWL010000432.1 GCA_026707615.1 Acidobacteriota bacterium
AGGTCCTCGACAGCATGGACCTGGAGCGCGAGCGCGGCATCACCATCAAGGCCCATGCGGTCCGCCTCTCCTACCGCGCCCGCGACGGCCACTCGTACGTCCTGAACCTCATCGACACGCCCGGACACGTCGACTTCTCCTACGAGGTGACGCGCTCGCTCGCCGCCTGCGAGGGCGCCCTGCTCCTCGTCGATGCCTCGCAGGGCGTGGAGGCCCAGACCGTCGCCAACGCCTACCTGGCCGTCGATCACGGTCTGGACGTCATTCCGGTCATCAACAAGATCGACCTTCCGGGGGCGCGTCCCGACGACACCGCGCTGCAGATCGACGACCTGGTCGGCCTCGACGCGTCAGAGGCCCTGCTGGCGAGCGCCAAGGAGGGCTACGGCACGGACGACATCCTGGAGGCGATCGTGAGCCGGCTCCCGCCGCCGGCCGGCGACCCCGCCGCTCCGCTGAAGGCGCTGATCTTCGATTCGTGGTACGACGCGTACCGCGGCGTCGTCATGCTGGTGCGCGTCGTCGACGGCGCGCTGCGGCCCCGGACCCGGATCCGGCTGATGGCGGCC
Source organism: Acidobacteriota bacterium (assembly GCA_026707615.1). GTDB lineage: Bacteria > Acidobacteriota > Vicinamibacteria > Vicinamibacterales > UBA8438 > JAGWAJ01. Next base: position 570 of record JAPOWL010000432.1, read on the forward strand.
CGCGAGGACTACGAGGTGGAGCAGGTCGGCGTCTTCTCGCCGAAGCCCGAGCCGGTCGATCGGCTCGCGGTCGGCGAGGTCGGCTTCGTCATCGCGAACATCAAGAACATCGCCGACGCGCGTATCGGCGACACCGTGACGGAGGCGTCGCGGGCTACCGCCGCTCCGTTCCCCGGCTTCCAGGAGATGAAGCCGATGGTGTTCGCGGGGCTCTACCCGGTCGAGGGGCACCGCTACCCCGAGCTCCGGGAGGCGCTCGAGCGGTTGCGCCTGAACGACGCCGCGTTCTACTTCGAGCCGGAGACGTCGGCCGCGCTCGGGTTCGGGTTCCGCTGCGGCTTCCTGGGCCTGCTGCACATGGAGATCGTGCAGGAGCGGCTCGAGCGCGAGTTCGACATCGACCTCGTGACGACCGCGCCCGGCGTGCTCTACCGGGTGACAACGACCGACGGCGAGGTCACGGAGATCGACAGCCCCGCCAAGATGCCCGACGCCGGCCGCATCGCGCGGCTGGAGGAGCCGGTGATCACGGCCACCATCCTGACGCCGGCCGACCAGGTGGGCGCGATCCTGCAGCTCTGCCAGGAGAAGCGAGGGGTCCAGAAGGGCCTCGAGTATCACGCCTCGAACCGCGTGCTCGTCTCCTACGAGCTGCCCTTCAACGAGGTCGTGCTCGACTTCTACGACCGCCTGAAGACCATTTCGCGCGGCTACGCGTCGCTCGACTATGATGTGACCGGCTACTGGGAGTCGCCGCTCGTCAAGCTCGACCTGCTGGTGAACGGCGAGCCGGTGGACGCGCTCTCGATCATCGTGCACCGCGAGTCGGCCGCGGCCCGCGGGCGCGCGCTGGCCGTCAAGATGCGCCAGCTCATCCCGCGCCAGATGTTCGAGGTCGCGATTCAGGCCGCCATCGGAAACCGCATCATCGCCCGCGAGAGCGTCAAGGCGCTGCGCAAGAACGTGCTCGCCAAGTGCTACGGGGGCGACATCTCGCGCAAGCGCAAGTTGCTCGAGAAGCAGAAGGAAGGCAAGCGCCGCATGAAGCGGGTCGGCAGCGTCGACATTCCGCAGGAGGCGTTCCTCGCCGTCCTGAAGGTAGGCGACGACTGACGAGCCCGGGCGCGCAGGTCAGCCATGAAGCGACGCAGGAAGGGAGACCGCTCCGCGGCGCGCGGCCGAACGCCCGCGCCGGCGCCCGAGCCCGGGCCGAGGGTCGAGGCGGCGCCGCCCCGCAAGTCGACGACACGCGAGTACGTCGAGTCGCTGGTAATCGCGGTCATCCTCGCCTTCTTCATTCGCACGTGGGTGGTGCAGGCCTTCAAGATCCCGACCGGGTCCATGGAGCACAACCTGCTGATCGGGGATCACCTCCTGGTCAACAAGTTCGTCTTCAGCCCGTCGGAGTCCGGCGTCGAGCGCCTGCTGCTGCCGCACCGGGAAGTGGACCGGGGCGACATCGTCGTCTTCAAGTACCCCGAAGCTCCCGAGCGGGATTTCATCAAGCGCGTCGTCGGCCTGCCGGGCGAGTCGATCGAGGTTCGCGACAAGACGGTCCTCATCGACGGCGCTCCCCTCGACGAGCCCTACCTGCCGGAGTGGATGACCCGTCTGACCCCGGGAGCCTACGCGGTCGACGGGCGCGACAACCACGGGCCGGTCGCGATCCCCCAGGGTCACTACTTCGTGATGGGCGACAACCGCGACAATTCGGAGGACAGCCGGTACTGGGGAACGCTGCCGCACGACCACCTGAAGGGCAAGGCCGTGCTGGTCTACTGGTCCTACGATGCGGAGCGGCCGGAGCTGATGACCCAGACGGGCGTCGGCGCCACGGTCCGCCGCATGGCGTCCGTGGTCACGCACTTCTTCACGCGCACGCGCTGGAGCCGGATGTTCCGCCCCGTCGGGTGAGGCAGGCCGGGGTCCCGGAGGACGCGGCTCTCCCCGAGGGACGCCGCACGGCGCCCGCGGCCGCCCCGAAGGCTGCGGCACGGCGCCCGCGGCCGCCCCGAGGGACGCGGCACGGCGCCCGCGGCCGCCCCGAAGGCTGCAGGCGCCGCCGTGGTACTCAGTTGTCGGTCGTCGCGGGAACGTCCCGCAGGCGCTCCTGGACCGTACCCGGGATCCCGAGCCGGGTGTTCGCGCCGAGCTCGGCGAGCAGCTCGGCCGTCTCCGGCCAGCTCTGGAACTGGAACGACTGCTTGGACCCCTCGGCCATGCGGTACGCCGTCCGGCCCCGGAAGTCCCGGGCATCGATGTCCGCCCCGTGGGCGACGAGGTACTCGATGACCTCGTTCATCCCGCGGAAGGCGGCGCCGTGCAGGGCGGTGAAGTTCGCTTCGTTGGTCGCGTTGATGTCGGCCCCGGCCTCGTGGAGCACGCGAACCGCCTCCTCGGAGCTCATCGCGCGGACACCGCGCGGCTGTCGCGGCGTGTAGGTGGCCGGTCCGAGCCCCGCCGCCGCCATGAACGGCGTCGTCCCGTCGACCGTGGTCAGGTGCTGGTCGGCACCCGCCTCGAGCAGGATCCGGAGCACGTCCGCACTGCTCGAGGTGAAGCTCGGCATCACGGCGAAGACGTGCGACTGCCCGCCGGTGCCGTTCAGGTCGTAGGCCGCCACCCAGAGCGGCGTCGCGCCCCGCAGGTCGCCGGTGCCGCAGGCGAACGGCTCGAAGGCGCCCTTCTTCGGGTAGCCGATGTAGCTCATGACCATTGCCGAAGCGGTGATGCGGCCGTTCGGGTCCGCGCCCGCGTCGAGCAGCGCCTGCACCAGCGCCGGACGCTGGGCCGGGCTCAGGCGACGCGCCCCGAGCCCCGCGTACAGCCCGCCCCGGCCGTGCCGGCGGTACCAGTCCTCGAGCCACATGCTGACGTTGCCGGCGGCCGCGTGCAGCGCCGGAATGCCGTTGATGGTGGAGTTCGGGTCGGCGCCCTGCTCCAGCAGGAATCGGGAGAACGCGTCCTGCGCGCTCGTGATCGCGAACGGGAGGGCGTGGGTGCCGTCCGCGCTCGGCTCGTTGACGTCCACGCCGGCCGCGAGGAGCGCCTCGGCGGTGGCGATGTCGCCGTTCCGGGCCGCGAACATGAGCGGCGTGAAGCCCTTCACGGTCGAGAGGTGCGGGTCGGCGCCCGCCTCGAGCAGGAGATGCACGATCTCCGGGTGAGGCTCGGACACCGCCCACATGAGGGCGCTGCTGCGCGTCTCGCCGGTGACGGCGTTGACGTCGGCCCCGTGCCCGACGAGCAGGCGCACGACTTCCGTGCTGCCGGTCCGGGCGGCGGTCATCAGCGGGGTGAGGCCGCTGGCCTGCGACGCGTTCACGTTGGCGCCGGCCTCCACGAGGCGGCGTACCATCGGGAGGCTGGCGTTCTCGGCCGCCCGCTCCAGCGGGGTCACCCCGTGGTCGTCGGCGGCGTTGACGTTCGCGCCCGCGGCGAGCAGGCGATCGGCCGACTCGAGGTCGTCCCAGTGGGCGGCCCAGAGCAGGGCCGTGGCGCCGTCCGCGCGGGCCGCGTTCGCGTCGACCCCTTCCTCGAGGAGTCGGCGAACCTCGGCGGAGTCCTGCTCCGCCGCCGCGGTCACGAGCCGCAGATCCTGCGCCTGGGCCGCGGTCGCGGCGGCCACCGCGGCGACGACGATCCAGGCCGCGAGCCACGCGGCGGGACCACAACGTCTGATTGTCACCAGCATGGCCCCAACTATATGCAAGAGGCGGCGCCGCCGTCTACCGGCGGGCCGGCTCCGCCCGGGCGGCGTCCCGGCGGGCCGCGCGGGCCGCGGAGGGAGGGACTCGGCGGAGCTCCGCACGCGCGGGCGCTCCTCCGCCAACCACGCGACGCGCGTCCACCATGCGGCGGGCTCCGCAGGCGCGGGCGTTCCTCCGCCCCGGCGGCCCGGAGGCCGACCCGGAAACCCTCGCCGGGGACGGCGCGAACCCCTCGGGTCCGCGGGGTGCCGGGCGGAGCCTTCCGGCGGCGATTCGCGGGCTCCATCTTTTCGGGTATCCGGGCGCGCGTCCAGGGGTATACTGTGGGGCTCAGAACACAGGCTGCCATCGTTCCGGCCGCCGCGTGCTCCAGGAGCTGGGACCATGTCGAGAAAGCTGATCGCGCATCTCGTCGCGCCGGTCGCGATTGCCGCGGTGGGCCTCGCCCTGCCGTCGATCGGGGCCGGAACCGCCGTTGCAGAAGCGGCGCAGGCGGCGCAAGCCGCGGAGGCACAGCCGGCCCCGTCGCGGGCGATCCTCGATCGCTACTGCGTCACTTGCCACAACGAGCGGCTGTTGACCGGCGGCCTCTCCCTCGTCGACGTCGACCTCGGCGACATCCACGGCAACGCGGAGGTCCTCGAGAAGGTCGTCCACAAGCTGCGCAGCGGCCAGATGCCGCCCGAGGGGCGGCCGCGGCCGGACGCGGAGACCATCGACGCCTTCGCCGGCGCCCTCGAGACGGAGCTCGACCGCGCGGCGGCCGAGGATCCCAACCCCGGCCGGGTGGCGTCTCGAAGGCTGAACCGCGTCGAGTACGTCAACGCCATCTACGATCTGCTGGCCCTCGAGGTCGACGGCGAGACGCTGCTGCCGAGCGACATGGCCGGCTTCGGCTTCGACAACAACGCCGACGTGCTGTCGATCACGCCCGCCCTGATGTCCCGCTACATCGCGGCCGCGACCAAGATCAGCCGCGCCGCGATCGGCAGCCCCGACAACCGGCCGGTCATGCAGGTGTACAAGGTCGGCTACGACCGCCGGGACGCCCGGGCCGGCGAGGACGTGCCGTTCGCCACCCACGGCGGCCTGGCCGTCCGGCACAACTTTCCCCTCGACGGCGACTACACCTTCGCCATTCGCCTGAAGCGCAACGAGACGATCGAGACCATCGACGGGATCGGCGAGGACGCGCACCAGATCGAGGTGCGCGTGGATCACGCCCTGATCAAGCGTTTCGACATCGGCGGCGAGTATCCGGGACCCGATCCCGGCCAGTTGATCGCCGTGCCGGAGGACGACGTCGAGGGCCAGCGGCTCCACGAGTACCGCATGACCGCCGACCACGCGCTGGAGATCACGGTCCCGCTCGACGCCGGAACGCGCCTCGTGTCGGTGGCGTTCACGGACTCGGCTCCGTCCCCGAGCGTGTCGACCGACATGCCCGGGATCGACACGGTGTTCATCTCGGGACCGTTCAACGGCCGGGTGCCCGCGTCGACCCCGATGCGCGACCGGATCTTCGTCTGCCGGCCGGACGCTGCGACCACCGCCGCCGAGGAAGACTGCGCGCGCGAGATCATCGCCACGCTGGCCCGGCGCGCGTACCGCCGCCCGGTCGCCGCGACCGACGTCGATCCGCTGATGGTGGTCTACCGCGAGGGACGGGCGGACCGCGACTTCGAGTCGGGGGTCGAGCGCGCGCTGGAGGCGCTGCTCGCCATGCCGAACTTCCTGTTCCGCCTCGAGCGGCAGCCGGTCGACACGAGCCCCGGCGACATCTACGAGCTGACGGACCTCGAGCTCGCCTCGCGCCTGTCGTTCTTCCTGTGGAAGAGCATTCCGGACGACGAGCTGATCGACGTCGCCGCGGCCGGCGAGCTGACCGATCCGGAGACGCTTCGGGCCCAGGTGCGGCGCATGCTCGCGGATGCGCGCGCGACCCGCTTCATGGACGACTTCGTCGGGCAGTGGCTCCAGGTCCGCAACATCCACTCGCAGGACCCGGACGGCGCGCTCTTCGCGGGGTTCAACGACTCGCTCCGCAACGCGATGGTGCAGGAGACGGAGCTGTTCTTCCGGAGTCAGGTGCGGGCGGACCAGCCGATCCCCGAGCTCCTCGTGGCCGACTACACGTTCCTCAACGAGGACCTGGCCCGGCACTACGGCATCGACGACATCTACGGCAGCCGATTCCGGCGCGTGACCTGGGAGGACGATCGGCGCCACGGCCTGCTCGGGCACGCGAGCCTCCTGACGGTGACCTCGTACGCCAACCGGACGTCGGTCGTCCTGCGGGGCCTGTGGGTGCTCGAGAACCTGCTGGGCGCGCCTCCGCCCCCGCCGCCGCCCAACGTTCCGCCGCTCGCGGAGAACGACCGGGCGAATCCGACGTCGCTGCGCGAGCGGATGGAGCAGCACCGGGCCAGCCCGGTCTGCGCGAGCTGCCACCGCAGGATGGACCCGCTCGGCTTCGCCATGGAGAACTTCGACGCCATCGGCCGCTGGCGCGAGACCGACGGGGGGGCCGAGATCAACTCGACCATCACGCTCTCCGGGAAGACCATCGACAGCCCGCGGGCGCTGCGCGAGGCGCTGCTGGTCGAGGGCCACAACGAGTTCATCCGGACCGTCACGGAGAAGCTGCTGACCTACGCGCTCGGGAGGGGCGTCGGCTACTACGACGCGCCGACGATTCGGCGGATCGTGCACGACATCGAGGATGACGACTACCGGTGGTCGGCGCTCGTGCAGGCGGTGGTGGAGAGCCAGCAGTTCCGGATGCGGCGGGCGCCGCTGACCGACGAGCTGGTCGCGAACCAACAGTAGTACGGTTGTAATCTCACGCGGAACGAATGCTGAAGAGGAGTACAGGGATGTTCATCACCAAGATGTCTCTGCCGCGCCGGACCGTGCTGCGCGGGCTCGGCGCCACGATCGCGCTGCCCCTGCTGGACGGCATGGTGCCGGCGCTGACCGCAATCAGCCGCACCGCCGCGGCGCCTATCCGCCGCTTCGGGGTGTTCTACGTCCCGAACGGCATGTCGATGCCGTACTGGTTCCCCAAGCAGGAGCAGAAGCTCGAGGCCGGAGAGCTCCCGCCCACCCTGCAGTCGCTCGACAAGCACCGGGAGAAGGTGCTGCTGATCGGCGGCCTCGACGACGAGCCGGCGAACCTCGTGAAGGGCGGCGGCGACCACGCCCGCTCGGCGGGGACCTTCCTGACCGGCGTGCCGTTCAAGATCACCAACGGCGCCGACGTGTACGCCGCGGTGTCGGTGGACCAGGTGGCGGCGCGCGAGCTGTCGAAGGAGACGCAGATCGCCTCGCTCGAGCTCGGTATCGAGTCGAACGCGATGGTGGGCAACTGCGACGGCGGCGCGAGCTGCGCCTACACGAACACGATCGCCTGGCGCACGCCGACGACGCCGCTTCCGATCGAGAACGACCCGCGCGCCGTCTTCGAGCAGCTCTTCGGCACCACCGGCAGCACGGATCCCGAGGCGCGCCGCGCCCGGATGCAGCGCGACCGGAGCATCCTCGATGCGGTCGGCGACGAGCTGAAGGGTCTGGTCAGCCTGATCGGGCCGGGCGACAAGGTGAAGCTGGACGAGTATCTCGACTCGCTCCGCGACATCGAGCGCCGCATCACGATGGCCGAGGAGCAGAGCGCGCGCGAGCTGCCGGTCGTCGATCAGCCGGTGGGCATGCCCAACGACTACGCCGAGCACGCCATGATAATGATGGACCTGCTGGCGCTGGCGTACCAGACCGACCTGACGCGCATCAGCACCTTCATGCTGGCGCGCGAGGTGAGCGGGCGCGCCTACCCCGAGATCGGCGTTCCCGACTCGCACCACCCGCTGTCGCACCACCAGGACGAGCCGGCCAAGCTGGAGCGGCTGCACAAGATCAACGAGTACCACTTCCGGCAGTTCGCGTATCTCGTGGACAAGCTGGCGAACCTGCCCGAGGGCGACGGCTCGATGCTCGACTCGACCCTGTTCCTCTACGGGACCGGGATCAGCGACAGCAACACCCACTTCCACGACGACCTGCCGATCGCGCTGGTCGGCGGCAAGGCGGCGGGCATTCAGGGCGGCCGCTACATCCGCTACCCGCAGGACACGCCGCTCTCCAACCTGCACGTCACCATCCTGGAGAAGCTCGGCGTTCCGGTCGAGTCGCTCGGCGACAGCACCGGCAAGCTTCCCCGCCTCACGGGTGTCTAGGATGTGCAGGCCGGCGCTGGCGTTTCTCTCGGCGGCGGCGATCGCCACGACCGTGGCGGTCGTCGCCGTCTCGTCTGCGCGCGCGCAGACCGAGTACCCCATCTTCACGCACGACCACTTCGAGGGCATGATGAAGACCCTCGGCCCGAACCTCGCGGGGGTGAACGCGTCGCTGGCGGACGACGACCTCGACACCGCCAAGGCGCGGCTCGTCCTGGTCCGGCAGCAGCTCGCGACCACCATCACCTTCTGGCGCGACCGCGAGCGCGACGACGCCATCGGCTTCCTCCGCGCTGCCATCGGCCAGGTCGACGCCCTCGACGACGCCCTCTCGGAGGAGACGGTCGATCCGGCCGTCGTCAGCGCGACGGCGGCGGAGATCGGCGCCGCGTGCGAGACTTGCCACTCCGTCTACCGCGAGCAGGATCCCGCTACGGGGGAGTACCGCCTGAAGCCCGGCGCGGTCGACTAGCCGGCCGGTTCGCCCCGAGGCGATGGGGCAAGACGACGAGCAGCCCGCTGCAGAGCCACGGACGCCCTGGAGCGGGCGTCGTCCTAATGGGCGAGCGCCAGCACACGGGTTGGTGCGCCGCCGACGGACTCGCGGATGCCCGGACGGGCTCGGTGAACGCGGGCCGCGGGTGCGGCGGCCGGCTCATCAGCTCCCGTTTCGGGACCTGCCTCTCTTGGCGCCGTACCCCTCTGAGGACTTGAGGGAACCAGTATGCCGGTGCCGGTCGAGCCCAAGATCTACCACATCGTTCACGTGGATCGGCTGCCGTCGATAGTCGCGGACGGCGGCCTCCTATGCGACGCGGACGTCGCGAGTCACGCCTCGGAGGGAACGACGATTGGGATGAACGACATCAAGGAGCGACGCAGGCAGTTGTGCTTGACCAGCCATCGCGATCTTCGGGTGGGTGAGTGCGTGCCATTCTACTTCTGCCCGCGGTCCGTGATGCTCTACGTGATTCGTCAAGCCAATCATCCGAAACTCAGGTATCGAGGCGGACAGAATCCCATCGTTCATCTGGAAGCGGATCTGCGTCGCACCGTAACGTGGGCCGAGGAACAGGAGCTACGCTGGGCGTTTACCCTCTCGAACGCCGGTTCCTACTACTTTGAGGATCGGTGTGACCTGCGCCAACTGGATCAGATCGATTGGGATGCTGTGAACGCGGTGAATTGGCAACACTGTAAGGAGGGTAAGCAGGCCGAGTTCCTGATCGAACGGCGATTTGACTGGACGCTGGTGTCGCGCATTGGCGTGCGTTCCGATGAAGTCTCCCATGAAGTAGGCGTTGTGTTGGAAGGCGACGAGGGCCGGCCGAGCGTAGAAGTGCGCCCCGAGTGGTACTACTGAACCGAGCGGAGAGCGCCATGATTAGATACAAAACCGGAGATCTCCTTAGCGAAGACACCGAGGCCCTTGTCAACACCGTCAACTGCGTCGGCATTATGGGACGCGGTGTCGCACTGCAGTTCAAGCGAGCGTTCCCCGAGAACTTCCGGGCGTACGCCGCCCTGTGCAAGCGTGACGAGGTGCGCCCCGGTCGCATGTTCGTCTTCGAGACCCGCGGGCTCGTCAATCCGCGATACATCATCAACTTTCCGACCAAGCGCCATTGGCGAGGCAAGAGTCGTATCGAGGACATCGAGTCCGGATTGGAATCGCTGGTCGAGGAGATCCGCTCACGCGGCATTCGGTCCATCGCTCTTCCTCCGCTGGGCAGTGGTCTCGGCGGGTTGCGCTGGCCGGACGTACGCGCTCGTATCGAGGCGGCCCTGGGGGGGCTGGACGACGTAGAGGTCGTGATCTTCGAACCGGGTGGGGGGCCGGCCGACGGTCGGGTCAACCCGTCGAGCGAGGTGCCGGTAATGACCCCCGGAAGGGCGGCACTGGTCGGTCTTCTGGACCAGTACCTAATGGGCCTGCTGGATCCGTTCGTGACGCTCCTGGAAGCGCACAAGCTCATGTACTTCATGCAGGCGGCCGGCGAGCCCTTGCGACTCAAGTTCACCAAGGGGCCCTATGGCCCGTACGCCGAGAACCTCCGCCATGTGCTCAACGCGGTCGAGGGGCACTTCGTGGCAGGCTATGCGGACGGCGGGGATGCTCCCGACAAGCGGTTGGAGCTAGTACCCGGCGCCATTGAGGATGCTCGCGCGTTTCTGGCTGGCGAATCAGAGACGCGCGACCGCCTGGAACGGGTGTTCGAGTTGGTCGACGGATTCGAGTCACCGTTCGGGCTGGAGTTGCTGGCTACCGTGCATTGGGTTTCAACCGCACTTGGAGCACGTACTCCTGACGAGGCAGTTGCGCAGACCTACGCCTGGAACGCTCGCAAGCGAAGGTTCTCGCGTCGGCAAATCGGACTAGTGTTCACCCTGCTGACGGAACGGGGCTGGGTCCCGACGCCGCCCGACGGTGCCGGCCGCAGTTGACGATCCCTGTTCGGCGCCCGGCGCACCGAGCGGGAGACGCGGGCGCGGTGCCTTCTCCATCCCCGGATCGTGGCGGGGTTCTTCCGTCGTGAGGCCGCACCGGCGCGCGTGGCTAGCCTGCTCGGGCACGCTGTTGCTCGGTCTCGCTGCCGTGCACTCTCCCGCCGGCCAGCCTTACGAGGAGACGATCCCGACCGGGCATCCGGCGCTGGGGCTTCGAGACCGCATTCCCGCGAACGCCGTGCACGAGTTGGGGCTCCGCCTCGCCGACGGGCGAATCACGCTGCGTTCCGCCGGCGACGACACTGGTTACCTCCGCACTCTGCTCGACCAGCTCGACGTCAACGCCGATTCGCAGTTGCTCGTCTTCTCCAGGACCAGCCTGCAGCGGCAGGCCATCTCGCCGCGGCGGCCGCGGGCCATCTACTTCAACGACGAGGTGGCGGTCGCCTTCGTCCCCGGTTCCGACCGCATCGAGCTGGCGGCCGTCGATCCGGGCTTCGGCGTCGCCTTCTACGAGTTGGAGGTGGCACGCGGGCGCCAGCCGCGGCTGATGCGGAGCACCGGCTGCCTCCGGTGCCATCACGGGCCGGCTACCCTCGGCGTGCCCGGTCTCTACGTCGGGTCGGTCTTCCCCAGTCCGTCGGGGGAGCCCAACTTCGGACTCGGGACCGTCGTGACCGACCACCGCACGCCGCTCGCCGAGCGCTGGGGCGGGTGGTACGTCACGGGCACACATGGCGCCCAGCCGCATCGGGGCAACGCGGTCGCGCGCGATCCGGCGCGGCCCGACCGGCTGGACGCGGCCGGCGCGCGCAACCTGACCGACCTCGGCCGCAAGGCGGATACGTCGCACTACCTGGCGCCGGGGAGCGACATCGTCGCGCTGATGGTGCTGGAGCACCAGACGCAGATGACGAACCACCTGACCCGGCTCGCGTGGCTGGCGCGCCTCGCGGCGGCTGGCGAACCCACCGGGGCGGCCGCGGGTACCGGGGCGGCGCCGGTCCGCGGTCGGGGCGCTACGGGGGCCGCAACGCGGCGGGCGCTCGACCTCTGGATCGAGGAGACGGTCGCCTACCTGCTGTTCGCCGACGAGGCGCCGCTCGCCGAGCCCGTTACGGGCGTCTCCACGTTCACCGCCACGTTCCCCCGCCGCGGCCCCCACGATGCGCGGGGCCGGTCGCTGCGCGACCTCGACCTGCGCACGCGGCTGTTCCGCTACCCGCTGAGCTACCTGATCTACGGCCGCGCCTTCGACGCGCTGCCCGACGGCGTGCAGGTGCGGGTCTACGAGCGGCTCCACGAGGTCCTGACCGGCGCGGACCGGAGTCCGAGGTTCCGCCACCTCGACGCCGCCGATCACCGGGCGATCCTGCAGATCGTTGCCGAGACGAAGACGGATCTGCCACCGTTCTGGCTCCCACCGGGCGACCCTTCCGCTGGCGCGCCGATCGCTCGGTGACGACCGTGCCCGCTTCCGGCGGCCCGGCGGGGTTCGGCGTCGCCGGGCCGCACGGAGCTTCCACCGGCGCCGCGAGGTAGCGACCGAGCCGCCCTCGCCCGATAGCGCGGTCGCGGAACTCGCGCCGGCCGTCAGAGGTCCATCACGGCGTCGATGTCGGGGTCGATGACCGGGGGCCGCGAGGCGAGCGAGATGCCGAAGAAGAGGGTCAGCGACAGCAGGAGTGCGATCGCGCCGCCGTCCATGCCCCACGGCACCGCGACGTCGAAGATCTCGATGCCGAAGTTGACGGCCAGGCTCGTCACGATGGCGACGTTGGCGGCAGTGGCGGTGGCGCGCTTCCAGTTGAAGCCGATGGTCACCGTGGGAACGAGCGCCGCCGCGAAGGTCCCCCAGCCGAAGGCACCGAGGAGCGCCACGAGGTCCTGGCGCGAGTACAGCGCGAAGAGCGCCGACCCCACCGCGATGACCACGGTGGCGACGCGGGCCGACAGCAGCTCGCGGCGCAGGGACCGTCCCCGCAGGGCGCGCGGAATGTCGTGGACGACGGCGGCCGCGCCCAGGTTGAGGAAGCTGTCCGCGGTTGACATGATGGCCGCGAAGAGCGCCGCGAAGACGACGCCCGCGAGGACGGGGCTCGCGTAGAGCTGCAGGAAGCGGGGCGCCGCCTCGTCGGGGCTTGCCAGCTCCGGCTGCGCGCCCTGCAGGACGAGGGCCCGGACTGCGAGCCCGATGCTCACCCAGAGCAGCGAGCAGAGGAGGTAGCCGCCCGCGCTCACGGGCAGGATGCGGCGCGCGTCGTCGATGCGCCGGTTCATCATCAGCTTCGTGATGACGTGGGGCTGGCCGGAGCCGCCGATGGCGAAGAGGAAGAACCACGACAGGGCGCCCATCATGCCGAGCGTGCCCCAGGGGGAGATGGCCTCCGGGTCGTCGGCCATGAGCGTCCCCGCGATGCCGGCGAGGCCCCCGTCGACTGCGCTCAGGGTGGCCGCGAAGACGAAGAGCGCGGCGACGATCATGATGGCGCCCTGCACCAGGTCGGTGTAGACCGAGGCCAGGATGCCGCCCGTCACGCAGTAGAAGACCAGCACCGCGCAGGCGATGGCCACGCACGCGACGATCGAGATCTCCGGGATGAACGAAACGCTGGCCAGGACGTCGCGGAGCACGGTGGCCATGGCCAGGATCTGCGTGCCGAGGTAGCCGAGCACGCCGAGCAGGATGGCCACCGCGGTGAGCAGCCGCGTCAGCTCGCTCCCGTAGCGCGCCGCCACCGCGTCGGGCAGCGAGATCGTGTCGCGCAGCTCGGCGATCATCCGCAGACGCTTGCCCAGCAGGTAGAAGGTCACGCAGAAGCCGAGGACGCTGGTCAGCGTCATCCACGACGAGCTCATCCCCATCCGGTAGACGAGCCCCGGCCCCCCGACGAAGCCGAAGCCGCTCATCGTGCTCGAGAAGACCGCGAGCCCCGTCACGAAGATGCCGAGGTCGCGGCCGGCCATGAAGAAGTCCCGCGTGGACGTCGTCCGGCGCAGCGCCCAGACGCCGACGCCGATGCACATGG
>JAPOWL010000382.1 GCA_026707615.1 Acidobacteriota bacterium
TTGTTGAAGATGCCCCGCTGGCCGCTGATGTTCAGCTCGTCGCCGTCCGGCCCCTGCGAGATCGTCGCGCCCGGCGTCAGGAGCGTCAGGTTCAGGTAGTTGCGCCCGTTGCTGGGCAGTCCGTCGACCACGTCCTCCTGGATGCGCTGCGAGCGGGTCACGTCGGTCGTGTCGACCGGCGACGGCAGGTCGCTCACGACCGTCACCGTCTCCTCGGCCACCACGCGCAGATCGACGCTCAGCTCGAGCACCTCCCCCACGCGGAGGCCGGCCCCCTCGATGCGCTCGGTGCCGAAACCCGCCGTCGCCGCCGCCACCGTCAGGTCGAACGTGCCGGGCGGCAGGAGCGTGCGGACGAACGTCCCGGACGACGACGTCTCGACGGTCGTCAGCAGGTCGGTCTCGCGGTGCTGGATGACGATCACCGCGCCCGGCAGCGGCTCGCCGAGCTGGTCGCGGACCGTTCCCCGGATGACACCCGTCGTCGTGCCCGCCTGCGCTGCGACGGGCGGGGCGTCGAGGCAGGCAATGGCGGTTGCCAGAGCGCTGGCGAGAAGGCCTGCCAGCCGGCGACGAGTGCGGGATGGACGCGTCTTGGCCGTGGGCTCGGCGACGCCAGTCCGCGCGTCACCGGGTCGACGCTTCGACGAGTGCATCGCGTTCGGCGGCCCCCGCGTCCGTGCTGTAGCGGCGAAGGATCTCGGGCGCCGCGGGAGGGATGCCGGACCTACCCTGGACCTCGGGCTCAAGTCGCTCGAGCTTCCGCTGCGCGGTCTCGTCAGTCATCGCGATTCCAAGATACCACCCGACACGTCGCCACCGCACCTCGCGCCAGCGCGCCCCGAGCCCCCGAGCGCCGCCCGGCCCGCGAATGCCGCCGCGTCCCCGAGGGCGCCCTCGATGCGCAGGCCCTCGTTCCACTTGGCCATCCGCTCCGAGCGGGCGAACGAGCCGACCTTGAGCTGGCCCGCCCGCCAGCCGACGGCGAGGTGGACGATCGTCACGTCCTCCGTCTCGCCCGAGCGGGCGGAGACAATCGTGCCGAAGCCCGCCGCGCGCGCCGCGTCGAAGGCGGCGCGCGCCTCGGTGACCGTCCCGGCCTGGTTCGGCTTGACGAGCAGCGCGTTGCAGGCCCCGTCCCGCGCCGCCTGCTCGACCCGCCGGGCGCTGGTCACGAGGTAGTCGTCTCCGACGATCTGCACGCGGCCGCCCACGGCCGCGGTGAAGCGCTGCATGCCGCGCACGTCGTCCTCGCCCAGGGGATCCTCGATGGAGACGATTGGGTAGCGGTCGATCCAGCCGATCAGAAGCTCGGCCAGGGCGTCGCCGTCGAGGTCGCGCCGCTCAAGCCCGAGGCGGTAGCGACCTGCCTCGTGCAGCTCGGAGGCGGCCACGTCGAGGGAGATGGCCATCTCGTCCCCCGGGATGCGGCCGGCGTCCTCGATGGCGCGGACGAGGCACTCGAGCGCGTCCTCGTTGGTATCGAACGCCGGCCAGTAGCCGCCCTCGTCGGCCACGCCGCGGAGGCGCCCCGCCGCCGCCATCCGGTTGCCGGCCGCCCGGTAGACCTCGGCGGTCCAGTCGAGCGCCTCGGCGAAGCTCGACGCGCCGACGGCCATGACCATGAAGTCCTGGACGTCGACCCGGCGCCCGGCGTGGGCGCCGCCCCCGAATATCTGTATCTCGGGCAGCGGCAGCCGGGCCGTCCCATCCCCCAGAAGGTACTGCCACAGCGGTCGGCCGGAGGCCCCGGCCGCTGCGTGCAGGGCGGCCATCGAGACCGCGATCAGCGCGTTGCCGCCGAGGCGGCGCTTGTCCGCGGTGCCGTCGAGCTCGACGAGCGCGCGATCCAGCCCCGCCTGGTCGGTGACGTCCCGGCCGCGCAGCGCGGGAGCCATCTCGCGCTCGACATGGCGCAGCGCGCACGTCACGTCGTGGCCCCCGAATGCGGGGCCGCCGTCGCGCAGGTCGACCGCCTCCCCGCTGCCCGTCGACGCCCCGGCCGGAGCGATGGCGCGCCCCATCAC
>JAPOWL010000124.1 GCA_026707615.1 Acidobacteriota bacterium
CCGTCGAGCTCGACGCGCGAGAAGTTGAGCAGCCGGGCGTAGTTCTCGGCGCCCCCGAACTCCAGGTATCCGTTGACGGCGTCGAGCTGCGGGCCGCGCAGGTTGGTGACGTCGAGGGTCGGGTTCGTAGCCCCCTGCACGAACAGGCGGGCGCCGCGGCGGCCGGCTTCGCGCAGGTGCTCGAGCTGCGTCTCTTCGAGTTGCAGGCCGCGCCCGAACACGTAGACCACCGGGTAGTCGGCAGCCCGGTCCAGCGCCGCCATGTCCAGCGGCTCGATGCGCACCGCGCCGTGCGGGCGCGCTCGCTCGATGCGCGCGAGCTGGAAGCCGGGGAAGTTGACGAAGGCGACCCGCGTCACCGCGAGGTGGCGCTGGTAGGCCGCGAACCCGCTCCAGAGCACGGCCGCCGCGAGCACCGCCGCCACGATCCGCTTGCGATGGGACCACAGCGCCGCTGCACGCATCCGCATTCCTGTCCGTTCCGTCATTGCAGTCATTGAAGTTCCTTGCCCACGCGTCAGGGTGTGCTCCGCAGCCTCCGCAGGACGAGCAGCGCGACCAGGAACAGCCCTGCGACGAGGAGTGCGCCCAGCCAGGCGAGGCGTTCCGCGCTCGGCCGGCTCGCCGGCGAGTTCGCCTGCCGCGGTTCGACCTGCTGCTGCTCCGACAGGACGACGCTGGCGTCGGTCAACTCCACGCTCGGCGTCAGGTTGCGCTGTAGCTCGCTCCGATAGGCTGCCGCGACTTCGGACGGGGCGTGATCGGCGATGAACGACGCCAGCGCGGCGTTATCGCAGACGAACCCGCTGCAGCCCGCCTCGAACTCCTCCACCAGGCGGGTGTGCAGCTCGGCCAGCACCGCGACCTGTTGCGGGGACGCGTCCCAATAGCCCTTGCGGACCGTCTCGAGCATCACCGCCGTCATCTCCTGCAGGGCATACGGGTTCTCGCGCCGGAAGAACGACTCGACGCCGAGGTCGTACCGGTCGTCGACATACACCTCGTACATCTCGTTCCAGAGCGTGTCGTCGATCGCGGCCGGCTTCATGACGTTCCACCCGAAGGTGTTGCGGAACGTCTCGGCGAAGTGCTCGGCCGACGACGCGCCGCCCTCCTGCATCTCGCCGATGTAGGCCGGGTTCAGCAGCGTCGATCGGGCTTCGGTCCAGATGGTCTCGTTCAGGTCCGTCACCCGCGGCCGGTGCATGTTGCGGAAGTCGTTGAAGTACGCATCCGCGTCCTCGCCGGTCACGTGGCGGACGGCGAGGCTGAGTCCGCCCATGAACTCGAATACGTGGTCCAGGCTGAGAGCGCCCCAGGTATGGCTCTGCCGGGGCTGCACGACGATTTCCGTGTCCGCGAGCGCCGCCTCGAAGATGCCGTCGGCGTAGAAGCTCCAGAGCTCGCCCTGGTCGTAGACGGCGCCCATGTTGCGCAGGTACTGTCCCGCCACCTCGGCGTCATCTTCCCAACGATCGCTCCGTTCGACCATCTCCATGATGGCCGTCCCGTAGTTGCCGTTCACCCCGCCGAAGACCCGCAGGGTGGAGTAGCGGCGCGCATCCGCCGGCGACAGGCCCTTTTCCTTCATCACTTCCTCCGCGCGCAGGCGCCCCGCGTGGACGAAGTTGGCGTGGTCACCCGCGTCGCTCGCCTCGGCCGCCATCGCGACGGCGCGGTTGATCAACGCGAGGCGCGAGGCCGCCAGGTCGCGGAGCTGGCCGGCGGTCTGGACGACCACGTCGATGCGCGGCCGGCCGAGGTCGGTCGACGGAATCAGTCGCAGATCGCCCACGCGGCCGCGCGGATCCCAGACCGGCTCCACGCCGAGCAGGTAGAAGATCTGACCGATCGTCGCGCCCTCGGTGCCGATGAAGTCGGTCGGCCAGAGCGTGAAGGCGACCTTTCTCGGATATGCGCCGTGCCGCCGCCGGTGCTCGTCGAGGAGCGATTCCGCCAGCCTGCGTCCCACCGTCCACGCTTCCCGGGACGGCGTCTGCTCGGCGTCGATGGAGAAGAGGT
>JAPOWL010000442.1 GCA_026707615.1 Acidobacteriota bacterium
CTCGCGCATCATGCGCAGCACCTCCTCCACCGCCCGCTCGAGCTGCGGGTCGCGGCCCGCGATGACGGAGCGGGGATCGTTGTCGACCTCGATGTCCGGCTCGACGCCGACGTTCTCGACCACCCAGCTTCCGTCCGCCCCGTTCGTGCCGAACTGCGGCACGTTGACCGAGCCGCCGTCGATGAGGGGGCCGTGGTTCGTGATGCCGATGACGCCGCCCCACGAGCGCTTGCCGATCAGCGGCCCGAGCCCCGCCTCGCGGAAGCGGTAGGGGAAGATGTCACCGTCGGAGGCCGAGTCCTCGTCGAGGATGCAGACCATGTGTCCGTGGAACGCCGTGTTCGGGTAGGTGCCGGGCGTGTCGAAGGTGCGCGCGAAGCGGGTCCCGAGCACGCGCCGGCCGAGGCGCTCGATGAGCATCTGCGAGACGTTGCCGCCGCCGTTGCCGCGCACGTCGATGATGAGCCCCTCCTTGCGGATCTGCCCGTAGAACCACTTGACGAACTCCTGGATGCCCTGCGCCCCCATGTCGGGGACGTGCAGGTAGCCGACGCGGCCGTCGGTCATCTCCGACACGACCTCCCGATTGGCCTCGACCTCGGCGAGGTAGCGCAGGCTCCGCTCCTCGGTGACGGGCGTGAACGTCACCTCCCGCGCCCCGTCGAGCGTCGGGGCCTCGTTCAGCGTCAGGCGGACCGGACGATCGGCGCGGTGCCGCAGCACGCGGTAGGGGTTGTCGGAACCTGCGAGCTCCTCGCCGTCTATGGCCAGCACGTAGTTGCCGACCCGCGCGTCGACGCCAATCTCGGTGAGCGGCGCCCGGTAGCGCGGCTCCTCGTTGTGGCCGGCGAAGATCTCCGCGATGCGGTAGCGGCCCGCCGTTCGGTCGAGCTCGAAGACCGCGCCGGGCAGGGCGACCTGCGCCCGTTGGGGCGTCTCCCAGTCGCCGCCCGCGATGTAGGCGTGGCTGACGTTGAGCTCGGCCACCATCTCGCCGATGACGTAGTTGAGGTCGGAGCGGTGGGCGACGTGCTCCAGGAGCGGACGGTACCGGTCGCGAAGCGCCTCCCAGTCGTACCCGTGCATGTTCTCGACGTAGAAGAAGTCGCGGAAGCGCCGCCAGACCTCGTCGAAGATCTGCGCCCACTCGTCGGCCGGCACGCGGTCGACCATCAGCCCGCGTGTCGACACCCGGGTGGCGTCGCCGCCGCCCGCCGGATAGACGTTCCAGGCACTCCCCTCGCGCACCAGCACCTTCCGACCGTCGTGCGACACCGCGTAGCCGCTGATGCCGTCGGCGATGGTCTTCGTCTCGCGGTCCTCGAAAGTGAACCGCTGCAGCGCCGGCCGCACGTCGCCGGCCCGGCCGTAGTACTGCGCGCCCCCGCGGATGAAGAAGACGCCGTCGTCCGCCCCGCTCAGCCCGACGTAGTTGTCGAACGTGACCGGCAGGCGCACGACGCGCCGGGAGAGCCCGTCGAAGTCGATGGCGATCGGGCCCTCGCCGTCCCCTTCGTCGTCCCCGTCACCACCCTCGCCGCCGCTGGCGCCGCCTTCCCCGCCGCCCTCCGACGACGCGTCGTCATCGTCCTCCTCGGCCAGCTCCACCTCGTCGCTCTCGGGCGGCAGCGGATGGGGGACGTCCCTGCGCAGCGCCAGGGCGTAGATGCCGGTCTCGCGGTCCACCAGGTAGTTCCACTCGAACGACCCGAGCTGTGGCGCGAACTGGCGGTCGGAGAGGTAGTACAGGTAGTCGCCGTCCGGGTCCCAGGCCGGGTTCCACTCGTGGAAGAGGTCGTCCGTGATCCGGTGCAGCTCGCGGTCGGCGAGACTCCAGACCCAGATGGAGCTGAACTCGGTCGGTTCGGTCATCGAGAAGGCGAGGTAGCCGCCGCGCGGCGACCAGACGTAGTCGCGCAGCGTCCCGCGCGCCTCGTCGGCGACGTCGATGACGTCCCTCGTCTCGACGTCGAGCACGTACAGCCTGCCGTCCTTGTCGCTGAAAGCGAGGTGCCCTCCTTCGGGCGACCACGCCGGCGCATAGCGCATCGCCTGCCCGCCGGACGTGAGCTGCTCCGGCTCCCCGGAGCCGTCCTGGGCGATCAGGTAGATCTCGTCCTCGCCGGTCGCGTCCGAGACGTACGCGATCCGCCGGCCGTCCGGCGACCAGCGCGCCCACTTGTCGTGCGCCGACGAGCTGCGCGTCAGGTTGCGGGTCGGCCCGTTCTCGATCGGGGCGCTGAAGATGTCGCCGCGGGCCACGAAGAGCGCCCGCTCGCCCTTCGGGCTGAGCTCCCAGTCTTCGACGAGCCCGGCCGCGGCGACGCGCGACGGTCGCGTCGCCAGCCCGTCGTCCGGCACGGTGATCGGGACGGCGCGGGACGTGCCGGCGTCGAGGCTGTAGATCTGCAGCTCGCCGTTCAGCTCGTAGACGATCCGGTCGACGCCGTCGTCACCCGGCCAGCGGACGTCCCACGTGTCGCTGTCGGTGAGCTGCGTCGTCTCCCGCGAGGCGAGATCGTAGCGGTAGAGGTTGAGCGTCCCGTCCCGGTCCGAGGTGAAGTAGATGGCGTCGCCGATCCACATCGGGTCGCGATCCGCGCGCCGGTGCGACGTGATGCGCTCCACCACGTGCGTCTCGCGGTCGAAGATGTAGAGCTCCTGCGCCCAGCCCCCCTCATAGCGCTTCCAGGTCCGGAAATCGCGGAAGAGCGGGGAATAGACGACGCGGGAGCCGTCCGGCGAGAGGTCCCCCGCGCCGGACTCCGGCATCGCCAGCGGCACCGGAAGCCCGCCGTCGACCGACGCCAGGAAGAGCCGGCTGTCCGACAGATCCGTGCTGTAGCGGAGCGACCGGAACAGCACCGCCCGCCCGTCCGGCGACCAGTCGTAGACCTGGTTGTCGTAGCCCCAGCGCGGCGCCAGCGGACCTCGCGCCGGGTAGTACGTGAGTTGGCGCGGCACGCCGCCCGAGGCCGGGATCACGTAGACCTGCTCGTCGCCGTCGTACTGGCCGGTGAACGCGATGCGCGACCCGTCGGGCGAGAAGCGCGGGAACACCTCCAGTCCCGGGTGCGCCGTCAGCCGGGTCGCCCGCCCGCCGTCGGTCGACGCCAGCCAGAGGTCGCCGGCGTAGCTGAAGACCACCCGGTCGCCGTGGATGTCGGGGAAGCGCAGCAGCTTCGTCTGCGCCGCCGCCGGCCCGGCCGTACCCAACGCCACCCCCCACACCGCCAACGTCACGAAGACTGATCGCAACATCCTGCCTCCTCGGTCCGTCCGACACAGAGATCCATCCTACGTGAAGAGCGGGCGCGGACCCCGCCCCCAGGCCGAAGCGAGCAAGTCCCGGCATCGTGCCACCAGTCGTTCGGCGTGCGCAGCCGCCGGAATCACGAAGTAGGCGCGTGAGGTCCCGCGTCGGTACCGCGCCGCGAACGCTCCGCACGCGCCCGCGAAGCGCCGGCGCAACTCGTCGAGGCGCGTGGCGATCTGTTCCTCGGCAGATTCGTTGCGGGCGATGTGCTGATAGATGACGAGGCTCTGCCCTCGACGCCAGCACGGAAGCAGGTCCTCGTAGAAGGCGTACTTCGGCCCCTCTCCTGAGAGGGGACCCTTGCTCGAGACCTCGAGGCCCGTATCGGGATCCGCGAACACGAGGTGGGCGTCCTTCACCGCGCGGAGCCCTGTCTCCACCCAGTCGCGGCGGTTCGACGCTCTGGATGCTCGCTTCTGATACGGCTCGAAGACCAGCTTGTCGCGGAAGAACACGGTGTTCGCGGGAAGCGCTCCGCACGCCTCCACGAAGGCAACCGACCGCGCGCCGCCGTGCACCACCGAGCGCATCTTCTCGAAGAGAGCGGGATCGCAACGACGAAACTCGTCGTTGAGCGGCGGATCGAGATAGTCGAGTTTCTCACCGTCGCCGGGCTTCGCATCCTCGGTCAGATACCAGAGCACTCCGAGACGGAACTCCGGCCCATGCGCGTCCCGGCGACACAGCCGGCGCAGCAAGCCATACTTGCCGTAGTCTCCCACGTCCCCCGCGTAGCGATCCTGCAACGGTCCCTCCTGCCTACCCGTCAGTGCACGTCTTGGCAAGGGGCGTCAACGGCATATCGCGCCCCTCCCGCTTCGCCCTCTGAGCCGTGAAGACCGCCATCTCCACGTCCCTCGCCCGCCATGCGCGTCCAGTGAGCTCGGTCAGCCTCCGCGCCGTGAACCGACACCAGCGGATCCACGATTCGACGAACGGCCAGTGACTCTCCATGACCTGCTCGCCCTGCAGGTCCGGGATACACGCGAGCGCGGGGCCCCCGACGGCCGAGTAGTCGTGCGACGCACCGTTGTCCCAGGCCCATCGCGTAATCTGTGTGTCGACCATCGGGAAGCTCTCCGGGCACAGGAACGCCGGAAACGTGGCGGCGGTCGCCACTCGGGGAGTGTCGAACAACTTCGCCCGAAAGGCGCTGAACGACTGCCTCCGAGGATTCTCGACGTACTCCATGCAAAGGGACCACACCTCGGCGACGGCAACGTCGTGAGCAAGCACTGCCCGCGTTGTGTTGTTGCGCGCTGGCGGCATCGTGTAGAGCTTCCAGAACACCACCTCGGCCCACGGTTCGAGACGACGACGAGCCTGCCGCCGGAACCGAGTCTCGAAGGCCATCGTCTGGATCGGATCGCCCCGATCGATGTTCAGGTCGAACCAGCCGGCGTGGTCCGGAGCGCCGGAGAACTCCCGCAAGTCGACGGGATACCGGTATGCGTCGAGCGCCCTCGTCCAGGTGTGGGGCACGTCATACCCTAACGGCTTTTGCGCGGCCCGCTTCCCCCCGCCGCCAGAAGCCGATCCCGTACGACTCGGCCCCCCTCCGGATCTCCGCGACCCGGCGCCACCGCGCAGGAATCGCCTCGAGCCCGAACCGGGCGCCGACCAGCGCAGCCGCCGCCGCACCGTTCGTGTCCTGTCGCCGCCGGCTTCGGATGACGTCGCGCAGGCCCTGTTCGCAGATCTCCGCGCGCCAGCAGCGCGATCAGAGGCGTCGGGAGCGTGTAACCCTCGAGTCTCCATCGGCCAGTACATGCTCGATCTCGACCTCGGACGCCTCGCGCACCGCACTGCGGCCAGACCCGGTATGCGCGCGTCGTAGCCGAACCACCCCAGCCCCGGCAACGCCGCCTGCACGGCGTCCACGGCGGTCTCGAGGAGTACGTCGAGCGGGAGGGATTCTCCGCGGAGCGCCGCCGCGGCGAGGTTCGCCAACGCCAGGACCAACCGCAACGCGGATCCCAATGGGTCGCGGCGGCGCTGACGACGCCGTTCCGCGCGAGCGCTTCCGGCGTGCGATTCCGCCGACGCCGTCCGAGAGGCCTCCAGGATGCGAAGGCCCGCCGGCTCCCGTGCCTGCCCGCAGGCGCCGCGCGGCCAGGAGCTGCGGGGCGTCGCCGCCGTGGAGTTCAAGGACGTAGCCCGTCAGCCCCCCGCTGCCGACCCCATTCGCCTCCGCCCAATACCGCAGACGCCGGCCGAGATCGTCCACGTCGAGCGGACCCGCCTCCGCCGCCTCGGCGATCACGCTCGCCTGGGCCACGCCGCCATCATCCGGGTAGCCAGGGCGGGCCGCGTTCTCGCGGACACCGGATACGTCTCCGCGACTCGCCGCTTCGGCCATCCCTCCTGCACGATCCCGAGCAGATTGCCTGCCGTGATTCCGGCCATCAGGTCCCGGGCGCGGTCGCTGTCGCTTCTCGTACCGGACGGGCCTCTGGGGAGGATGCCGCGAACTCGAGGAATCTCCGAAGGTTCTCCCTTCGCTATTGCCGGATGTGGCCAAGTGACGCGACATCAGGCACTCCACCTGCCGTCTCGGGAACGCCCCGCTCGCTGGTCGGTTGCGCCGAAGCACACTCCCGCAACCTGTCGGCAAGTAACTCGACCCACCCGACCCTCTGCTCCGCCGATAGCGCGTCCACTTCGGCGACGTCCAGCCGGGCGCCGGTGATGTCGGCCACAACTGTCGCGTCGAAAGCCTGCCGCAGGTCCATCGAATACTGCCCTTTGACCGAGGGCAATGGCAACAATCCGCCCACGCGGAAGCGAAACTGAATCGCCAGGTCCAGAAGTCGCCCGTACAGCAGGCTCGCGAAATCGCGAGACGAGCCGTCATATATCGTAATGTGCGGATGGAAGCCGAAGTCCCTCTTCAACCAGACTTCTCGGAGTTCCCTGGAATGGCATCCGATGAAGACCGTGTTCTGATCACCGTCAAAGAACGACCCCGCGCCGTCGGTCACGATCTCCGTATCACGGATCTTTCGATCCAGGCCGCGGACATCGTACCTCTGACGGTACGGGCCTCTTATCGTGATGTGCGCTCTGCTTTTCTCATGCGGATTCGCGATGAGCCGCATCGCGTCGAACGCGGCCTGAAGCCGCTGGTTACGGAAATAGACGACGTAGAATACCCGCTTCGACATCGCTCACACCACCAGGAACCTCATGGTGTCCGTCTCCGCCGTCACCTCACACAGGAGTCGGTCTATTTGAGTACCAAACTCCCGCCCTCTGCGGAACGCGTCGTCTCTGGTTGCAGATTCCGAAATCCAGCCGATTGCGTCCTCCTTCCCCCGAGCCGTCTCGTCGAGGAACCAGGCGTACGCCCTCTTGATCTCCTTCACCTGTTCTCCCGTTCCTGGTACCTCTTCGGCAACCCGGTCGAGACGATCGAGCGGCGTGAGCCTAGCAATTCCCAACAACTCTTCAGGGCTCACGGAATCGCGATTGACCGAGAGCAGGACGACCGCGGAATGGCAAGTGAGCAATCGACTGAATCTAAGCTTCAGATTCTTAAGGTCCCTTCTGTGGCGGCCGTCAGGATCTTCCGCGGCGTGATTCCGTCGGTACTCGTAGTTCAGGCACAGCGTGCGCCAGAACCGCATGATGTCGTTCGTCAGGAACAGAGGACGAAACGACGCCTCGTGGTTGGGATAGTCGCGCCAATAGCTGTCGATGATCTCCTTCAGAATCCCCTCGTAGAGGACGTCGTTGAACAAGGGCTGGCTCTCAAGCAGCAGTAGCAGGCGAGCCGTGAAGAAGTTCCTGAAGTCGTCGTCCGGTCCACCCATCGCCCCGCGGATGTCGTCGAGATAGTGGACCGTGAGGTACTCCCCGTCGTTCGAAAACTCTGGGAACTGCAAGTCCTGTACAGCGCGAATCGGGTCGGCGTCCAGAAGTGTCTTCCGAATCCGCGGGATCGAGTTCGAGCTGGAGGATCCTCTGTGGACGAAGAACAGATCCAGATCGGAGTACTCCGACGCCTCCAGTCGACCAAAGGAGCCGGTAACGTAGATGCACAAGTCCGGAAAGACGTCTCCCTTGACGATGCCCTCGACTCTGGAACGCACCTCCTCGAGCCGTCGCTTCGAGTAGTCGCGTCGCGACGAAAGTCGGTCGAGGGGATCACTCACTCCAACGACTCCTGCACCGGATTCACCCGCACCTTCAAGGAACGCCCGGTACGCTCTCTACTTCCGGAGCGTGCGGTCCACGTAGGCGCGGACGGCGTCCTGCACGCGGGTGGACATCCAGGCCTCGAGCACTTCCGTGTCGACCGACCGGGTGTACTGCACGACGCGGTCCCGACTGGGCTGCCGGATGGTCCGTTTGGTCAGCGCGAACGAGGCCGGCGGCAGGGAGCCCAGCCGGGCCGCCATCTCCACCGCGCGGTCGACGAGCGTCTCGGGCGACGCCAGCTCGTCCACGAAGCCGTTGGCCAGCGCCTCGTCCGGGGTGCAGGTCAGCCCGCGGTAGACGACGGACTGCAGCCGGTGCCCCGGCACGATCAGCCGCAGGATCTCCATCGCCATGGTAGGAAAGGGCACCCCGATCGACAGCTCCGGCGTCCCGATCCGGCCCGTCCCCGCCGCCATGACCCGGTAGTCGCAGGCGCACGCCAGGATGCAGCCGCCGGCGATGGCGTGTCCGTTCACCGCGGCAATCAGGGGCTTCGGGAACGTGAACGTCTTGAAGAAGGCGTCGCCCAGGAGCGGCAGGAACGCCCGCACGTACTCGCTGCCGCCCTCCGTCAGGCGCCGCAGATCGACGCCGGCCGAGAATACGGTGCCGGTGCCGGTCAGGACGACCGCCGCCGTGTCCGCCTGCTCCAGCCGCGCGAGCTCCGCCGCCCAGCCGCGCATCAGCTCCGAATCGAACGCGTTGACCTTGCCGTGCTCCAGCCGAACCACCGTAACGTCGTCACGAGACTCCGTCGTGATCATTCCTTCTCATCCTCCGTTCGCCGAACGTGCGTCTTCGGGACCTGGGCGCCGTGCCCGCCTCGCGCTCGCCGCTCGGTCATCCCCGGCAGCCGGCGACCCGGCCGTCACCCCGGCCGCGGCCCGTGCAGGCGCAAGCCGGGTACGCGGTCGAAGTCGCCGTCGAGCGTATAGACGACGCAGTCGTGCTGAATGGCGAGCGCGGCGGTCAGACAGTCCGCGAATCCGATCAGTCTACCCTCCTGCCTCAGGCGCTGCCGAAGGCGACCCACCAGCGCCCAGGTCTCGCGGTCGACCTCCAGGTAGTCGAGCGCTTCGAAGCGCGCGACCATCGCGTCGAGCTCCAACTCCGTCCGCAGTCCCTGCATCAGTTCGGCGAGCACAGGCCCCACCATCGCGATCTCGCGTCCGTCGTACAGACGCCAGAACTCCGTGGCGTCCGGAGACCGGGGCCGGCGCTGCGCGTTGATCCAGACCGAGGTGTCAGCTATCACCATCCGCCGCTCGCAGGCGATCCAGGAAACGCTCGCGTCTGGCGTCGGCCGCCCGGGCCTCGGGCCGGACGTCGTCCGTGCGCGCGGCGAGCCACGCGTCCTTGAGCTCGCGCAGCTTCTTCCGCCGCAGGTACTCCGCTGCCGCTCTGTTCAGGGCGGCGCTTCGAGAACGCTCACCGGTTGCCGCCACCAGCTCGTCCAGCACTTTCGCATCGATGGTGATCGTGGTACGCATCGGCTATCTTCATCCACCGGGATCACCATCACTATACACGCCGTACTTCATACACCTCAGGGCCGTGGCCGCGGGAAGCCCGAGCCCATCTACTCGACCCGCAGCGCCTCCATCGGGTCGATGCGCGTCGCGCGCCGTGCCGGCAGCCAGCAGGCGACGAGAGCGACGCCGACCAGCAGGAGCGGAGCCGCGACGAAGGTCAGCGCGTCACGGGGAGCGACCCCAACCAGGAAGCTCTCCACCAGGCGGCTCGACAGGAACGCCCCGAGCATCCCGGCGATGGCCCCGACGGCCACGAGCAGGGCGCCCTGCCGCACCACGAGAGCCACGATGTCGCTCCGGGCAGCCCCCAGCGCCATGCGGATGCCGATCTCGCTGCGACGTTGCGCCACCGTGTAGCTGAGCAGGCCGTAGACGCCGAAAGCGGCCAGCAGCAGCGCGAGCCCCGCGAACCCGCCGACCAGGACGGCGTAGAAGCGCGGCTGCACGAACACGGCCGCCAGCCGGGCATCCATCGTCATCACGTCGACGACCGTCGCGCCCGGGTGCGCCTCGGTCACGACCTCCCGGAGGAAAGGAACGACGGCGAGCGGGTCGCCAACCGTCCGCACGCTGACGAACGACATGCCGAAGAAGGAGACCGGCGCGCGGTCGGCCTGGCGCCAGGGCACGAACATCTCCGGCTCCGACTCGCCGGTGGGCGCGTTGCCGTACGCCAGGTCGGCGATCACCCCGACGATCTCCCAGGACTCCTCGCCGCCTCCCCAGGGGCGGCCGAGGAGCAGTCGTTGTCCGACGGCGGGCTCGCCGCCGAAGACCTCGCGGGCCAGCGCTTCGTTGACCACCACGACCCCGGGGCCGCCGACGCCGTCGAGCCGCGTCGGGAGGCGCCCCGCGCGCAGTCGCACGCGCAGGACGTCGAACCAGCCGGGGCTCGCCACCCGGACCGTCGCTCGGGGAACCTCGCGCGGATCGGCCGGCGCGAGGCGACCGGCGATGCTGAGTGCGACCTGCATCATGCCCCCGGCGGCGAGCGGAACGTTCGACGAGAGTCCGACCGCCGTGGTGGCGGGGAGGGCTGCGAGGCGCGCCGCCCCGTCGCTCAACGCAGCGTTGAAGCGCTGGTTGGCGGCTTCGACCGCTTCCCGGGCCTCGCGCGTCATCACGCCCGGCCTGAGTCGCGCGTCGGGGTTCAGGGTCCGCGCCGTGATCACGTTGGCGGGGTCGTACCCGCGATCGACGGTCACCAGCGCCACGAAACTGCGGAGCAGCAGGCCCGCCCCCACCAGCAGCACCATGGCCAGCGCCACCTGCGCGACGGCCAGCACGGCCCGCGCGCGGTTGGCGCGCAGCAGCCGGAACCCGCCGGCCGCCTGCGCGCTTCCCTCGTTGAGGACGCGGACGAGGTCCAGGCGGGACCACTGGAACGCCGGGACGGCGCCGAACGCCAGGCCGACCAGGACCGAGAGCCCGAGCGTGAACGCGAGCACCTCGCCGCCGACGCCCACCTCTGCCAGCCGCGGGACGTCGCCGGGGACCAGCGCCGGAACCGCGCGCAGCACGGCTGCGGCCGCGCCCAGACCGAGCGCGCCGCCCAGCAGGCCCAGGATGACGCTCTCGGTCAGGAGCTGCCGCACCAGCCGGCCGCGGGCCGCTCCCAGGGCCGCGCAGACGGCCAGCGCCCGCTGACGCGACACGCCGCGCGCGAGCAGGAGCCCGGCCACGTTGATGCACGCGATCAACAGCACGAGCGCCGTCGCCCCGCTGAGCGCCAGCAGCGCCGACCGGTACTCGGCGGTCATCTCCTCCTGCAGTGGAACCACCCGGGTCTCGAAGGCCGGCGCACCGCTCGCCTCCGCGTCGCCGCCTTGCGAGCCTCCGAACAGCGGATCGTCGCGGCGCTCCAGCAGGGTCGCGGCCTCGGCCTCGGCCTGCTCCGGCGAGACGTCCGCGCGGAGTCGCCCCAGGCCGGAGACGGAGACAAAGACGAAGGTCCGGGCATCCTGGTCGCCCGCGCTCGACGGAGCCGGCGGCTCGAAGGCCGGCAGCACGAGGGGGGTCCAGATCTCGTTGTCGGGGCTGGGAAAGTAGAACCCCTCGGCGAGGACCCCGACCACCGCGCGCGCTACGCCGCCGATCTCGTGAACGGTCCCGACCACGTCCGGATCCGCGCCGAAGCGGGCAGCCCAGGTGTCGTAGCTCAGCAGCACCACCTGGTCCGCGCCGTCCCGGGCCTCGTCCTCCGTGAAGAGCCGCCCGAGGTGCGGCCTCGCCCGCAGCAGCGGAAACAGCGCCGGGGAGACCGCCGTTCCCTGCAGCCTGACGCTCCCCTCCCGAACCGCCCAATCGGCCTGGAGCGGCGTGTACGCGGCGAGGTGCTCGAACGACTCGGCCTCCTCCAGCAACTGCATCGAGTAGTTGTTCAAGGCCAGGGTCGAACGCGATCTCCCCGTCGGCACCTGCCCGACGCGAACGATGGCGTCGGCATCCGGATACGGCAGCGGGCGGAGAACGAGGCCGTAGACGATGCTGAACATCGCCGCGTTGGCCCCGATGCCGAGCGCCAGCGTGGTGAGCGCGGCCAGCGTGAATCCGCGCTGCCGCGCCAGGGACCGGACGGCGCGGCGAACGTCGCGCAGCAGCGTGTCCATGGCAATCCTCGTGGCCGCCCGAGTCGCGGGCCTGACTCTGCCGGCCCGGGAGACCCGCCCGCGCCCGCGCCGGGCGATCCGCTACTCCGCGCGCAGCGCGCCGAGGAGCGGCGACCGCACGGCGGCGACCGTGGCGGCCAGCGACGCGGTCAGCCCGGTAGCCACCACCACCAGGAGCAGACCGCCGAGGGAGAGCACGGGCACGCCGCCGCCCCGCTCCAGCCAGGCCGGCGCGATGGCGATGATCGCGCAGCCCGTGCCCGCCGCCAGCCCGGCGAAGAGAAGGAAGGCGTTCTCGGCCAGCACCATGAGCGACAGGTGCCGGGCGTTGTAGCCGACGGCGCGCATCAGCGCCAGCTCCCGGCGGCGCTCCAGGACGTTCCGCAGCAGGACCGCGCCCAGACCGAAGGTGCCGAGGATGAGGCCCAGCCCGCCCAGCGTCTGGAAGGTCGCCAGGTAGGTGTTCTCGACGCGGTGGAACGCGGCCAGCCGCTCGCCGGCCGAGACGACGTCGAAGCCGAAGTCGGCGAGGCGGTCCTCGAGGGCCGCGCTCACGTCGGCCATGCGCGCGGGAGGGGCGTCGATGAGGAAGAACCGGTAGCCCTCGTAGTCGGGGAACACGCGCTCGAAGTGCGTCTCGCCGATCAGCAGCTCGCGCTGGAAGATGCTGTCCGAGAGCGCCCCCACGATGCGCAGCGTGATCGGCCGGTCGGTGTCCCGGTTCAGCACGAAGTCGTCGCCGATCCCGATGTGGAGCGCGTAGTTCAGCGAGGTCGAGTCGGCAATGGCCGGGATGGCGCCGTCCTCGAACTCGCGGTCGAGCAGCAGCCAGGGGTTCGCTTCCTCCTCCGGCGTCTCCGCCGCCGTCGCGCTGAACGCGAAGCGCCCCTCGGCCACGAAGGCCGGCGTCGGGGCCAGGACGCGCGGGTCCTTCGCCTGGTAGAGGTTCAGGCAGCTCGCGTCCTCGCCCGGCCGCAGGCGGAAGCGCTCGAGCCCGACGCCGGCCAGCGCCTCCCCCTCCTCGAACAGATCGGCCACGAACAGCTCGTCCTGCCCCTCAAGTGTGGACGGGTCGTGCACGATCGGCAGCAACGCGTCGGCCAGCAGCGTGTAGCCGCCCGTGCCGCCGGCGCGGTCGAGCACGTTCCCCCCGCCCTCCCGGCGGAAGGCGTCCACGGCGACGATGATGAACGCGGCCGAAGCGATCAACGCGATGCAGAGCACGCTGCGCCCCGGCCGGTACGAGGCGTTGCGGAAGCCGACCTGCGGCACGGACCACTGCGCGGGGGCGGGAACGCCGGGGCGGGCGCCGATCCACGCCCAGGCGAAGACGAGCATGGCGACGAGCAGCAGCAGGCCGCCGCCGAAGAAGCCCTCGGTCGCGCCAACGACCCCCGCCGACGCGAGGGCGACCGCCGCGACGCCGGTTCCCAGCAGGCCGAACCCGATGCGCCAGGCGCGCGAGGCAGGGGCCGCCTCGCCCTCGGTGGCCGCGGGCAGGCCGGTCACCTCGGCCACCGCCCCCGTCAGGAGGCTCCGGGGCGAAGCAGGCGCTAGCGCGCGCAGCGTCCAGCCGATGGACCCGAACGCGGCGAGCACGCCGCCCGCCGCGCCGGCGGCCAGCATCGCGGGCGAGACCTCGAGGGCCAGCCGCGTGGTCCCGACCGCATCGACCCACCAGGTACGGAGCCCCCACATGACGAGCTCGGCATAGCCGATGGCGCCCAGCACGCCGATGGCGCTTCCCAGCACGGACAGCACGGTGGCCTCGCCGAGGAACACGCGGCGAATGGCCGCCGCGGGGTAGCCGGCCGCCCGCAACAGCCCGAGCTCTCGCAGGCGCTGCTCGACCCCGAGCCGGAAGAAGAGGCTGGCCAGCAGCAGGGCCGAGACGACGAGGAAGAAGCTGAAGTAGATGAAGTACAGGCCGAAGTCGGTGACGCCCGCCGACGCCTCCACCGCGAGCGCACGGGCCGGATAGACGACGAAGCCCGTCGCGAGCGGGTCGATGGCCGACCGGAACGCGTCGCGCACGTCGGCCGCCAGCGCCGCCACGTCTGCGCCTGCAGCCCCCGCCTCAAACGAGGCTCCGGCCGCCGCCGGAACAGCCGCCGCCGCGGAATGAAGCCGGATCGAGGTCACCTCTCCCCAGCGCGAGCCCCACAGGCGCTGGCCGTACGCGAGCGGGAAGAAAGCCTTGGGAGTCGTGCGGTGCTCGTCCCAGTACTCCTCGTCCGCCGGGCGGATCAGGTCCAGG
>JAPOWL010000279.1 GCA_026707615.1 Acidobacteriota bacterium
GCACGCCGACCGGCGACTACTGGGGCGGCCAGCGGCCGGGCGACAACCTCTTCGCGGAGAGCCTCGTCGCCGTCGACATCGAGACCGGCCAGCGGATGTGGCACTTCCAGGCCGTCCACCACGGCGTCTGGGACTACGACTTCCCGGCCGCCCCGAGCCTGATTGACATCACCGTCGACGGCCGCCCCATCAAGGCCATCGCGCAGGTCAGCAAGCAGGGCTTCACCTACGTCTTCGACCGCGTGACGGGCGATCCCGTGTGGCCGATCGAGGAGCGCCCCGTCGAGACCGATACCGACCTCGACGGCGAGGTGCTGTCGCCGACCCAGCCGTTCCCGACGAAGCCGCCGCCGTTCGAGTACCAGGGCGTCACCGTCGACGACCTGGTCGACTTCACGCCCGAGATCCGCCAGATGGCCATCGAGGCGGTGGCCGACTTCCGACTCGGGCCGCTCTTCACGCCGCCGATGGCGAGCGTCGACGGCGGCCTGCAGGGCACCATCCAGCGCCCCCACGTCGGCGGCGGCGCCGGCTGGGCGGGCTCCGGCGTCGACCCCGAGACCGGCATGCTCTACGTGCCGTCGGTCAACGACTTTTCCGTCATCAAGTACTACACGCCGGACCCGGCCGAGGGAGGCAACCTGCGCCACACGATGCTCGGGCTCGCGGCGGGCGTGCAGCCCCGCATGCCCAGCGGGCTGCCGCTGCTGAAGCCGCCCTACACGCGGATGACCGCCATCGACCTCAACCGCGGCGACCACGCCTGGATGCAGCCGAACGGCGACGGCAACCGCTACCGCCGCCACCCGCTGCTGCGCGACCTCGACCTCCCGCCGCTCGGCGGCGACGGCCGCGGCGGCGTGGTGGTGACCAAGACCCTGGTCGTCAGCGGCCTGACCGCCGGCGGCACCGACGACGGCCCGCGGCTCGTCGCCCGCGACAAGGCAACGGGCGAGATCCTCGCCTCCGTCGACCTGCCCGGCGGCCCCATCGGCACCCCGATGACCTACCTGCACGAGGGCCGGCAGTACATCGCCCTGACTGTAGGCGGCGACGTTCCCCAGTTGGTGGCTCTCGCGCTGCCGGAGTGAGGCCGGCCGGGCTCTCCCGATGGGAGGCGCCACGATCCCGACGGCCGGCGTCACATGCCCCAGACGTCGATGGCGTGGCCGCCGGCCGGGGCGGGGCGGTGGAAGATCTTGTCGTCCCAGGGGGTCTCGCCCCGGTCGAAGACGACGAGATGGCCCGCCTCGGCGGCGCAGCGGTCCATGTAGGCCGCGGTCTGCTCCAACCCATCGCGGATGGTCCGCTCCAGGCTCTTGCGGAGCACCTTGCACTCGATGACAAACTTGCGCTCGACGAGGCGGATTGGGCCTGCAGCGTCGGCGCCGGACGCGCGTTGCGGCCAGACGATGAGGAGGTCCGTGCGGCCCCGGCCGAGCCCGTACTCCCGCTCGATGCGCCCGCCGCCGTTGACGACGCGTTGCAGGAAGGCCTGGAGGAGGAGCTGCGGCCCGGCCTCCCGGTAGTCGAAGCGCGCCACCCAGTGCTCGGAGTGCTCGCGGAAGAACGCCTGGAAGGCGGTGAGCAGCTTGTCGACCAGGAGGCCGCCGCCGGCGTCGACGTACCAGGCAAGGTCCTGGACCAGCCCTTCCTGGGCGGCCGCGGTGAGCTCGCGCGGGACCACCTCGGCGTAGATCGGGTTGGCGATGCGGAGCGGAGGCTCGGCGGCGACGAGGCCGAGGTCGCGGACGTACTCGATGTCGCGGGCGGAGAAGTCGCGTTCGTCGCCGCCGCTCAGCAGTGGCCCGACGACGCGGCGCACCCGGTCCTCGCGGAGCTTGTCCGCCAACTGATCGAGGTGCGTCTCCCTCCGCAGGACGATGCGCTCCTGCGCGTCGTGGATGTCGCCGGCACCGATCGCGCGGGTGCGGTCGCGGCCGGCCTCGCTCCGGAAGCAGGCCTCGTCGGCGAGGGCGTTGACCAGCCAGGGCTGGCCGCGGGTCCGCTC
>JAPOWL010000621.1 GCA_026707615.1 Acidobacteriota bacterium
CACGCTCACGAAGACGCGCTCCCGGCCGGTCGGGGCGACGGCCTTGACGCCCTCCGGGCCGGCCCCGCCGGTGACGCGGTCGACCAGGTCGCCGGCCGACCGGAACTCGCTGAGGATGAAGCGCCGCCCGAGCACGCGCCCGTCGAGCGCCGCCACCGCGATCTCCGCGGTGTACTCCGTGTACGCTCGGCCGGCTCGCGTCTCGCTCTCCGAATAGGTGTGGCGGTTGTGCAGGGTGAACGACACGGTCGCCTCTCCGCGGCGCCGCGGAACGACGACCAGGATGCCCCGCCCGGCCTCGTTCTGGATCGGCACGTCGCAGAAGACGACGTCGGTGGCGACCCCGATGCCGAGCACGGCCGGGCAGCGGACCTCCGCCGCCTCGACGCGGGACTCCTGCGCCCGGGCGGGAGCCGCGGTCGTCAGCAGGGCCGTCACCGCCGCCGCGATGGGGAGCCCAACGGGCATCATCGATCCCCGGCCGCGGCCAGGCAGCCCCCCACGGCCGCGTCGAGCGGCTCCGCCGCGGCCGCCCGCTCGCCCCGACGGTTCAGCAGGTTGAGGAACTCCATGCGGGTGCGGCCGTCCTCCCGGAACGAGCCGAGCATGGCGCTCGTCATCGCGAACGAGTTCTGCTTCTCGACTCCGCGCATGACCATGCACAGGTGGGTCGCCTCGAGCACGACTCCGACGCCCAGCGGGTCCAGCTTCTCGTGGATGACCTCGGCGATCTGGTTCGTGAGCCGCTCCTGCACCTGGAGCCGGCGGCTGAAGACGTCCACGATGCGCGGGATCTTGCTGAGCCCCACGACCTTGTCGCGCGGGACGTAGGCGACGTGGCACTTGCCGAAGAACGGCAGCAGGTGATGCTCGCAGAGGCTGTAGAAATCGATGTTGCGCACGAAGACCATCTCCGTGCAGTTCACGGAGAACCGGGCGTTGTTGAGCACGTCGTCGATGTCGCGCCCGTAACCGCTCGTCAGGAAGCGCAGCGAGCGGGCTACGCGCTCGGGGGTCCGGGCCAGTCCCTCCCGGGCCGGATCCTCGCCGATCTCCGACAGCAGGACCTCCACCGCTCCGCGGATGCGCGCGTCGCCTGTCGTCTCGGACATCAGTACGCGTAGAAGCCCCGCCCGCTCTTGCGGCCCAGCCGGCCCGCCAGCACCATGCGCTTGAGCAGCGGCGGCGGAGCGTACTTCGGGTCCCGGAACTCGTCGTACATGATGTTCGCGATGGAGTACGCCGTGTCGAGCCCGACGAAGTCCAGGAGCGTGAACGGGCCCATCGGGTAGCCGCATCCGAGGGTCATCGTCTTGTCGATGTCCTCGATGGTGCCGGCACCCGACTCGTGGGCCCGCACTGCGTCGAGGAGATAGGGGATCAGGAGGCGGTTGGCGATGAACCCGGGTCGGTCCGGGGCCGTCACCGGCTCCTTCCCCAGGGCCCGGCCGAACGCAAGCGCGCGTTCGAAGGTCGAGTCGCTGGTCGCGAGGCCGCGGATGACCTCGACCAGCTTCATGACGGGCACGGGGCTGAAGAAATGCAGGCCGACGAACCGGTCGGGCCTCTCGGTCGCCGCCGCCAGCTCGGTGATGCAGAGCGACGAGGTGTTCGATGCGAAGACGGTCTCGGGGCCGACGATCGCCTCGAGGGCGGAGAACGTCTCCCGCTTGGCCTCCGCCGCCTCGACGATGGCCTCGATGACGAGATCGCATCCGGCGAGCTCCTCGAGACGCGTCGTGCCGGTGAGATTGGCCTTCACGCGCGCGGCGTCCTCCGGGCTCGTCCGGCCGCGCTCGACGCCGGCGGCGAGGAAATCGTCGATCCGTCCGAGGCCCCGGGCAAGGAGCGCCTCGTCGACCTCGCGCACCCGCGTCGGGAACCCGGCGCCCGCGCACACCTGCGCGATGCCCGACCCCATCAGCCCGCAGCCGACCACCCCCACCGTCCGAAATCTGCCGTCTTCTTCCATGGCGACGCACCCGCGTCCCGGCCCAACAACCGATCATAGCAAAGTCATCCGGCGCGACCGCCGGCCGTCGCGCCGCGCCGCCGGTAGTCTCCCGCCGGCACGTGGGCGGCGGTGCCGAGCGGCCGGTTGTAGACGTACGCCCAGACCGGCAGCGTACGGCCGTCGTCGAGCCGCGCCGTCATGGGCTCGCGCCGGTACTCGCCCGCGCGTGGCTGGCTCGGGTCGAAGCGCTCGAGCGCGTCGGCGCGAGGGAGAAGACGCCCCGGGTCGACACAGAGGTAGACCTCGCCGCGCACGGTTCCCGGTCCCGCGACCAGGGCCGGATACGGGCCGAGGTCGAACAGGGCGCCGCGGACCGCCCCGCAGCCGGCGAACCGGATCCAGGGCTCGATGCCCGCCCGCTCGCGCAGGGCGAAGCCCCGCATCAGCGTGCCGTAGAAGAAGATGTGCCGCGGATCCAAGAGACGTCGCGCGCCGCGGGGGGACGAGGGAGCCCGAGTCCCTAACGATCCTGGCGATCCTGGCGATCCTGGCGGCGAGGCTGCGCGTCGTTCCCGCCGGGGTCGCCTGCCGCCGGGCCCGCTGGAGGCGGAGGGAGCTCCGGGTCGATGGAGCCGGCGGCGCCCGCACCCTCGAGGGCACGATCCCACAGCCATTCCAGCGTGGTGGACGGCAACGTCATCGAGAGATGCACGACCTGCTCGCCGGGCGTGGCGCGCAACTGCATGGAATCGAGGATACCGGCAACCTCCGGCTGCGCTCCGGCCTGCATGCGGGCCAGGGCGATGAAGCCCTGCAGGATGTCGCGCAGGTTCTGACTGGCCGCCTCGTCCGGCGTCTCCGCCGCGAGGGCCAGCCGGATTCCGCCGTTCACCCGGCCGGCGACCGTGAACGCGCTCACGCGCAGCGCCCGGGGGTCGAGGCCCTGCGGCATCCAGGCCGTGGCGCCGGGGCGGTCGAGAGCGCCGATGGCCCATGCGTCGCTGCCCGGGTCGACCCTCGCGAGCAGCGTCATCAGGCGCGTGTTCGCGGTGAGGTTGTCTCCCCCGTCGACGAGATCGAGCGCGTCGTGCACGAGCGCCTCGGACCCGACCGCGAGCACGTCCGGCTCCACGAAGGCCAGCGCCAGGCGGCTGTCGCCCACGGTCGTGGCAATGAGCGCGTGATCGCGGTACTCGGAAACCGCTCCCCCATGCTCGATGGCCAGGGATTCGAGGCGCTCCCGATCGAAGCGCCCGCTCAGCATGAGCAGCAGGTTCGCGGCGTCGGAAGGCGCGGGGACCAGGGACACCACCACCTCGTCGATGTCCGAGGCGACACGGATCCCGGTCCGCGATTCGAAGTCGGGCTCGTCGTCCACGGGCAACCGATCCCGCATCCGCGAGCTCAGATCCGAGGTCATCACGGCCCGTACGTCGGCGAAGGCTACGACGTGCGCGTCCGCGGGTATGTAGCGGAAGTGCTCCGGTCGGCGCTCGGCCGCCGCGGCGGGGAGCCCGCCCTGCAGGTAGGCGGCCAGACCGCCTGCGAGCCCGGCGGCCAGGATGCCGCCCGCGCCGATGCACACGCAGCACGTCCGTGTGGTCATCACCTTCCTCCCACGCCAGAGTATACGTCCGGTCGCACCCGCCGGTTCCGGCCGGCGCCGGCAGTCGCCGCCGGCCGGCCGGGGGAATCCCGCGTCGCTCAACGCTCCAGCACGTACTCGCGCCGCTCCACCGTCAGCACCGCCGCGCCCAGCGTCACGGCCCAGATGACCGCCAGGGCCAGCAGGCAGACCCACGCCGCGGGGGCCGGGTCGAACGTCTGGAGAGCGGAACGCAGCAGGGTCATCGGCTCGTCCTGCGGCGCCGCGTGCGGCACGAGCCCCTGCAGGTAGTAGGCGACGCTCAGGTTCTTCATGTACCCCGGCACGAGGACCACCACCGGTTCCCAGCCGAAGATGAAGAGCAGCCCGCTCAGGAGCGGCCGCCGCAGGCGCGCTCCCACGAAGGCGAAGGCGGCGCCGTAGACGGCGAGGCCGACTCCGATCAGCCCGAGGTCGACGACGAGGGATGGGAAGCCCGCCCCGACGCTGCCGCCGAACAGAGGTACCACCGAGAAGTAGACGACCACCACCGACGGCAGGACGACGACCGACGTGCAGACCAGGTATGCCAGGTACTTGCCGACGAGAATCGCCCCGCGCGGGATGGGCCGGGTGAAGAGGTACGTGAGCGTCCCGTCCTCGACCTCGTCGGCGATGAGCGACGTGCCGTAGAACACGCCGAGCACGGGCACCGTGAAGCGCAGGTAGAAGGCCCAGATCATGAGGCCGAAGATGTCCGGTCCGCCCAGCGCGAAGGACGGCCCGGGGCTGCCGGTGAGGCGCACCGCGGCGGACGTCGCGGCGAGCCGCAGCGCCACCGCGATGACCATGGGGCCGCCGGCGACCACGGCCATGAACACCGTCCGCCGGGACCAGAGCATCTCGCCGAGGCTCAGGTCGAAGACGCGGACCGCCGCGCGTCCGAAGGAGAGCACGGCCGGCGATGGGGCGGTCAAGACTTCACCAGGTAGGAGAAGACGGCCTGGAGGCTGTCGTCCGGCGACGTCACCTCGTCGACCGCGATCTCGCCCTCCGCCGCGAGCGCCGTCAGCGCCGAGTAGAAGTCGTCGGGCCGGCCGGTGTCGACCACGATGCGATCCTCCTCGAAGCTCAGTCCGATCACGTCGGGCAGATCCAGGAGGCGGCGGGCGAGGACGCGGGGAACGGGGGTCCTGATCCGCACCTTGTGCGGGTGCTCGTCGATCAGATCGCGAATCTGGTGGACGTCGCCCTCCGCCAGGATGCGCCCATGGTCGATCAGCAGGATGCTCCGGGTCATCAGCTCGATCTCGTGCAGGATGTGGCTGGACACGATGATGCTCTTGCCGGCGCGCGCCCAGGCCTTGATGAGGTTGATGGTCCGTCGCCGGCCGAGCGGATCGAGGCCGGCGAGCGGCTCGTCGAGGACGAGCAGGCGCGGATCGTGCGCGATCGCCTGGGCCAGCTTGACGCGCTGGCGCATGCCCTTGCTGTAGGCGCCGATCTTCTTGTCGGCGGCGTCGGCGAGGTCGACGGCCTCGAGGGCCTTCCGGGCCGCCGCGGCCGCCGCAGCGTTGTCGAAGCCCTGCAGGCGCGTGAGGGCGGAGACCCACTCCAACCCCGTCATCCGCTCGTAGAAGGCGTCCTGGTCCGGACAGTAGCCGATGGCCGCGTAGGCGGACGGGTTGCCCCAGATGGGCGCCCCCAGCACCGCGACGCGCCCCTGGTTGGGCCGCAACTGGCCGGTCATGACCTTCATGAGGGTCGACTTGCCGGCCCCGTTCGGTCCGAGGAGGCCCGTGATGCCGGGCGGTACGGAGGCGGTGACGTCGTTGAGGCCGATCACCTGCCCGTACCACTTCGACAGCCCCTCGACGGCGACCACCGGCGGGGTCACGTCACCACCTCCACGCCGCGGACTCTCCAGCGCAACACCGCGAGCGAGACGCCGATGAGGGACACGACGATCAGCAGCGAGATGCCCCACGGGGTGTCGTGCCGCGGAGCGACGCCAAAGACGACGTCCCCTACCTGGGCCAGGTTGGCGCTGAACGAGATCCAGGACGCGGCGCTCGAACCGGTGACGCCGCGCACGGTCTGGAAAATCGCCGTCGAGAACAGAATCGCGCCCGCGTAGAGCATGCCCGCGAAGCGTGCGCTCGTCGACAGCGACGACAGCGCGAGCATCGCGAAGGTCGCCGCCAGCACCTCCAGCAGCGCGAAGACCGTCATCGCCGGGACGAGAAAGACGTTCTCGCGGACGAACTCGAGGCTGCCGGCGAACATCGTCTGCAGGACCAGCAGCAGCATCGCGGGCGCCCAGGTCACGAGCAGCAGGAAGACCACGAGCACGCCCGCCTTGCCGGCGACGTACTCGGCCCGCGTCAACGGCTTCGCCAGGTAGATCTGCAGCGCGTTGGCCCTGCGGTCGTTGGCGATGAGCCCTGCTCCCGCGTAGACGGTGACGACGAAGACGAAGAAACCCTGCTGATCGAAGAAATCACGGAAGGTCTGCGCGGAGGGCGCGATCAGCTCCATCGACGGGAAGTTCGCGGACAGGTAGAACACCACCGCCCGGACGACGAACTGCGACCAGGCGAACAACAGGACGAGGAGGAAGAGGCGCCTCGACAGCAGCGCCCGAATGCCGCTCCAGGCGATCACGCTCCACGCGGCACCCGGCTCGGTGCGCGGCCCGGCGTAGCGGCGGTAGCTCTGGTCGTGAATCCCCATGATCGCAGCGTCAGCCGACCGGGGGCGGCCAGGCAGCCGGTCTCGCGGCCGGCGTCACGCGTCCGACTCCCCGATCGCCTGCGCGAAGACGTCCTCGAGCGTCGGCACGCTCGGGCGCAGGTGGCGCACCTGCACTCCGCGCGCCGCGGCCAGTGCGAAGAGATCGCGCGCGCCGCGGTCGTCGCCTACCAGCACCCGCATCACGCCGGTCCCGTCGTCGTGGCAGTCGGCGCCCGCGGCGCGCAGCCCCTCCGCGAAGCGGAGCGCATCGCCCTTGATCCGAAGCTCGAAGGCGCGGCGCCCCGATCCCTTGAGCTCCGCGATCGGTCCCGCGGCGACGAGGCTCCCCCGGTGCATCACCAGCACGTGCTCGCACGTGGCCTCGACATCCGGCAGCAGGTGCGAGGAGACGATGACGTTGACGCCCTTGCGGCGGGCCAGGTCGCGGATCAGCGCGAGCATCTCCTCGCGCCCCCGGGGGTCCATGCCGTTCGTCGGCTCGTCGAGGCAGAGCAGGTCCGGGTCGTGCACGAGCGCCTGCGCGAGCTTGATGCGCTGCTTCATCCCCGTCGAATACGTGTTGACCAGGCGGTAGCGTTCCTCGCCGAGCCCGACGTACTGCAGCACCTCGTGGGCCCGCTGGACGGCGGGGGCACGCGGGAGACCGGCGAGCTGCCCGCAGTAGGCGACGAAAGACACCGCGTTCAGGCCGGGGATGTGCGCGTCCGACTCCGGCATGTAGCCGATCCGGGCTCGTACCGCGAGCGGCTGCCGCGAGACGTCGAAGCCGAGCGCGTGCAGGGCCCCGGCGTCGGGCCGGACGAAACCGAGCAGGGCCTTGAGCAGCGTGCTCTTGCCGGCGCCGTTGGGGCCGAGCAGGCCCACGGCGCCCGGCGCGAACTCGGCCGTCACGTCCCGCAGCGCCGCCTGGCGGCCGTAGGCCACGCTGACCGCGTCGAGGCGGGCCACGGGGCCGGGCGCGGGCGCGGGATCGGAGGCGGTCACAGGCTTCCCCGGAGCCCGAGCTCCTCCGCGCTGCCCCGCAGGAAGCGAATCACGTTGGCGATGTGGTCGTCGAGGGGCAGGCCGAGCTCCTCCGCTCCGCGGCGCAGATCCTCGCGACTGACGGCGCGCGCGAAGGCCTTGTCCTTCATCCGCTTCCGGACGGACCGGACCTCGAGATCGAGGACGCTGCGCGTCGGCCGGATCAGCGATGCCGCGGTGATGAACCCGGCCAGCTCGTCGCAGGCGAACAGCGTGTGCTCGAGCCGCGACTTCCGCGGGACGCCGCTGTAGTCCGCATGCGACAGGATGGCGCGCCGCATGTACTCGGGATAGCCGCGCGCCGCGAGGATCTCGCTGCCGCGGAACGGGTGGTCGGCCGCGTCGGGCCACCGCTCGTAGTCGAAGTCGTGGAGCAAGCCCACGATGCCCCAGGCCTCGACATCCTCGCCGAACATCTCCGCGTATCCGCGCACGGCCGCCTCGACGGCCAGCGCGTGCTTCAGGAGGCTCTCGCCCTTCGTGTGCTCCGTCAGCAGCGCCCAGGCGTCCTCGCGCCCCGGCGTCATGCGCCTCCCCCCGCGCCGCCGGCCGCTCCCGCCGGCTCGCCCGGCGGGGCGGGGCGCTCCCCCGCCGTGATCGCCGCCGCGACCGCGGCGTCGCCCGTGACGTTCGTGGCCGTGCGGCACATGTCGAGCAGCCGATCGACCCCGAGGATGAGGGCCAGGCCTTCGCTCGGCACCCCGATCGCCTCGAGCACGATGATCAGCATCACGAGTCCCGCGCTCGGAACGGCGGCCGTCCCGATGGACGCCAGCAGCGCCGTGAAGACGATGGTCGCCTGGGCGGCGAAATCGAGGGGGATGCCGAGCGTCTGGGCGATGAAGACCGCGGCAACCGCCATGTAGACGGCCGTCCCGTCCATGTTGATGGTCGCCCCGAGCGGGAGGACGAACGAGGCCACCTCCTCCGACACGCCGAGGTTCCGCTCGGCGGCCCGCATCGTCACCGGGAGCGTGGCCGCGCTCGACGACGTCGAGAACGCGACGAGCTGCGCCTGGGAGACGCCCCGGAAGAACGTCACCGGCCCGATCCGCGTGAAGAGCGCGAGCAGGGTCGGATAGGTGACGCCCGCGTGGATCAGCAGCCCGGCGAGCACGGTGACGCTGTACAGGCCGAGCGCGCCGATGATCTGCGCGACGTTGGCTGGATCGTCGCCCGAGACGGTCGTGATCGTGCCGGCGATGAGCGCGAAGACGCCGACCGGAGCGACCACCAGGATCATCTCGACGATCTTGATGATGGTCGCGTTGAGGCTGGAGAACAGATCGAGGAGGGGTTGGGCTTGCGCCCGCGGCAGGCGCAGCAGGGCGACCCCGAACAGGAAGGCCAGGAAGACGACGCTCAGCATCTCGCGGTTCCGCGTCGCCGCGAAGAGGGCGTTCTCGGGCACCATGTCGACGAGAGGCTGGAGCGGGCTCCGCTCCGCCACCTCGGCGGCCGTCTCCTGCCGCGCCTCCACGTCGCTCTGGTACTGCTCCTGCAAGCGGAGCCGCACGTCCTCCGGAATCGAGGCGCCCGGCTGAATCGTGTTCACGAGCGCGAGCCCGATGACGAGCGCCACGAACGTCGTCGCGAGATAGATGGCGATGGTCCGGCTCCCGATGCGCGAGAGCCGGCGGAGATCGGCGAGCGATGCGACTCCCGTGATCAGCGACCCGAGCACCAGCGGCACCGCGATGAGGAGCAGCAGGCGCAGGAATATCGTGCCGAAGGGCGTGATCCAGTCGGCCGTGAACTCCGACCAGCCGGCGAGCGCGGCCACCACGCCGTAGACCAGGCCGACCACGAGGGCGGCCAGGATTCGCCAGTGCGTCCGCCGGTACCAGGGCGCCGGGGCCGGATCCGTCATGTCGATGCTCCGTCAGAACTCCAGCGAGGCGCGGGCGTTCAGGTCGAGCGGCGCCCTCACGCCGGCCCGCAGCAGCCGCAGACCGGCGGCGCCGATCATCGCCGCGTTGTCGGTCGCCAGGGCCAGGGTCGGCAGCGCCAGCGGCAAACCCGCCGCGGCGGCCTGCGCGGCGGCGTCCGCCCGGAGGCGCGAGTTCGCCGACACCCCTCCCGCGATCCCGATGGACCGCGCGCTCGAGGCGCGGGCCGCCGTGAGGACCCGGTCGAGCAGGGCGCGCACCACCGCGCGCTGGAAGCTGGCGCAGATGTCGGCCACCTCGGCGTCGGGCAGATCGCCGTCTCCGCGGGCCGCCCGCCGCTTCTCCACGTGCCGCTTGACCGCGGTCTTCAGTCCGCTGAAGCTGAACTCCATCCGGCGCGCGCGCCGCTCGGCGGCGATGCCGACGGGCGCCGCGGACGCGCTCGCGGTCCGGTCCGCATGGGTCATCCGGGCGACCGGGAAGTCGATGGCCGCGTCGTCGCCGGCGCGGGCGACGCGATCGATGACCGGCCCGCCGGGATAGCTGAGCCCCAGCAGGGCCGCCACCTTGTCGAAGGCCTCCCCCGCCGCGTCGTCCCGCGTCCGCCCGATCAGCCGGCAGTCGCGTCGCGGATGCCCCTCGCCGGTCACCTCGTACAGGTTGGTGTGTCCACCCGACACCACCAGCACGACGGCGGGCAGGGGCAGGCGGCCGTTGTCGACGACCAGGGACTCGATGTGGCCGGCGAGGTGGTGCACCGGAACGAGCGGGAGGTCGAGCGCTGCGGCGAGCCCCTTGGCGAACGCGACCCCGACGAGGAGCGAGCCCACGAGGCCGGGGCCCTGCGTGACGGCGACGGCATCGAGCTCGGACCACGAGGCGCGGCCGTCGTCGAGGGCTCGCTCGACGACGCCGCAGATGTCGCGGACGTGCTGGCGGGAGGCGAGCTCGGGGACGACGCCGCCCCATTCGCGGTGGATCTCGGCCTGCGAGGCGACCGTGTTCGACCGGACGCGCCACGGGCGCTCCGGGTCGCCGGTCTCCGACACGACGGCGGCCGCCGTCTCGTCGCAGGAGGTCTCGATGGCCAGCACCGTCGCCATCAGTGCCCGCCGCCCGTGCAGATCGCGCGCAGGTTGTCGCCGTAGGGCGGCCGACAGATCCCGCGCTCGGTGATGATGCCGGTCACGAGGTCGTGCGGCGTCACGTCGAAGGCGGGGTTCCAGACGCCGGCTCCGGCGGGCGCCACGCGCGACGAGCCCAGGTGGGTCACCTCGCGCCCGTTCCGCTCCTCGATCGGAATCCCCCCCCCGTCCGGCGTGTCGAGGTCGATGGTCGACGTCGGTGCGGCGACGTAGAACGGAACCTCGTGCCGGTCGGCGAGCACCGCCACCGGGTAGGTGCCGACCTTGTTGGCGACGT
Organism: Acidobacteriota bacterium; assembly: GCA_026707615.1. Taxonomy (GTDB): domain Bacteria; phylum Acidobacteriota; class Vicinamibacteria; order Vicinamibacterales; family UBA8438; genus JAGWAJ01. The sequence continues at coordinate 10,628 of JAPOWL010000621.1, forward strand.
CGCCGTTGGCGGCCACGCGATCCGCGCCCACGATGACGACGTCCACGGTGCCGGCCCGCAGCAGGGAACCGGCCATGCCGTCGGCGATGACGGTGGTCTCGATGCCGTCGTTGAGCAGCTCCCACGCCGTGAGGCGGGCGCCCTGGAGGAACGGACGCGTCTCGTCGGCGTAGACCGCGATGCGCTTGCCGTGCGCGACCGCGGCCCGCACGACGCCGAGGGCGGTGCCGTAGCCGCCGGTGGCGAGGGCTCCGGCATTGCAGTGGGTGAGCACCCGCCCCTGCTCCGGGAGCACGGCGGCGCCGTGGTCGCCGAGCGCGCGGCAGGTCGCCACGTCCTCGTCGTGGATGCGTTTCGCCTCCGCCACGAGCCGCTCGCCGATCTCGTCCCGCGACCACCCGGACCGCGCCGCTTCCGAGAAGACGCGCTTCATGCGGTCGATGGCCCAGAAGAGGTTGACGGCGGTCGGCCGGGTCTCGGCCAACCGGTCGCACAGCCGGTAGAACTCGCGGGCCAGCGTGCTCGTGCCCTGGGCGCGAGCCCTGGTCACGCCGAGCGCAAGGCCCATCGCGGCCGCGACACCGATGGCGGGGGCGCCCCGGATCACCATCCGCTCGATGGCGCGCGCGACGTCGAGGGCGGTGCGGCACTCGACGTACACCTCCCGGCCGGGGAGCTTGCGCTGGTCGATCATCACGACGTGATCGTCCCGCCACTCTACGGTCGGCAGCATCGGTCAATCATACAGGGCGGGGATCGCCGGCCCCGGGACCGGGCGCGGCGGGGAGGCGCCGGGCGTCAGATGAGCAATGCGGCGATCGACGCGTTGACGAGCGTCGCCGCGAATCCGGCGAGCAGGGCGCGCGACCCCAGGCGGGCGAGGTCGCCGCGGCGCTCGGGTGCCATGCCTCCGATGCCGCCCAGCAGGATGCCGATCGATCCGAGATTGGCGAAGCCGGTGAGCGCGTAGGTGGACAGGACGTGCGCCCGCTCGCTGACGACCCCCTGGTACTCGCCGGTCAGCTTCAGGTAGGCGACGAACTCCGTGGCGACCAGCTTCGTGCCGAGGAGATCCGCCACGATCGGGACGTCCGCCGCCGGCACGCCCACGAGAGCCGCGACCGGGGCGAACACGACGGCGAAGATGCCGGCCAGCGACAGCCCCGGGCGCAGCAGGCCGAGACCGTGGTCGACCATCGCGACGAGAGCGAGGAAGGCGATGAGCACGGCCGCGACGTTCATGGCCAGCCGCATGCCGTCGGCGGCCCCTCCCGCCGCGGCGTCGATCACGTTGACGTGCGAGCGCTCGACGTCCACCCGGGCGCCGCCGGCGGTGGCCGGCGTCTCGGTCTCCGGGAGCAGGATCTTGGCGAGGTAGAGGCCGCACGGTGCAGCCATCACCCCCGTCGTCAGCATCGCCACCGGGTCGGCGCCGAGGTTGACGTAGACGACGAACATGCTCCCCGCGATGGTGGCCAGCCCCCCGGTCATCAACGCCAGCAGCTCCGATCGGGTCATGGCCGGGATGTAGGGGCGCACGATGATCGGGGCCTCGGTCTGGCCCATGAACACGTTGGCGGCAGCGGCCAGCGTCTCGGCGCCGCTCGTGCCCATCAGCGGCATCATGACGCGCGCCATCAGGCGCACTCCGAGCTGCAGCAGGCCCAGGTGATAGAGGACGGTGAAGACGGCGGAGGCGAAGATGATGACGGGCAGGGTCGAGAATGCGAGGACGAGCCCGTTGGGAAACACCTCGCCCATCGCCGCCGGGTCCGCGAGCACGCCGAAGACGAACGTCGAGCCGGCGTTCGTGAAGTCCAGGAAGCGCGTCGCCACCGCGGCGACCGCGGAGAAGAGCTCGTAGCCCGGCCGCACGCCGCCGAACGAGACGTTCAGGATCAGCAGGGCCAGCGCGAGCTGCAGGCCGAATCCCCAGGCTACCGTCCGCCAGCGTATCGCCCGCACGTTCGACGAGCAGGCCACGACCACCAGCAGGAAGGCCACGATCCCCATCGCGGCGCGCAGGCGGCCCGGCAGCGTTTCGCGGAAGGCGTACGCCGCGGCCGCCAGCGCCAGAGCGGTGAGGCCGGCCGCGCTCCGCACGCGCCATGCATCCGTCACCGGTGGTCCCGCATTCCGGCGGAGCATACTCCACTCCCGCGGCGGGCGCGGTGCACGGGCGCGCAACGCGGCGTCGAGTATGATGACCGGCGCGCCCGGGGGTGCCGCCCCGTCCGGCGAGGCCGAACCCACCGTGTTCCCAACCCGTCTTCTTCCGGCCGCGGTCGTCGTCGGGGTGGCCTGCGCCCTCGGGGCGGGCGTGGCGCCGGTCGGCGGGGCCGCGAGCGTCGCGATCCCCTCGCCGGAGCAGTTCTTCGGGTTCCCGATGGGAGCCGAAGGGCGTCTCGCCCATTGGGATCGGATCGTCGACTACTTCGCCCTCGTCGGCGCGCGCTCCGATCGCGTGGCGGTGCGCGAGCTGGGCCGGACGACGCTCGGGCACCCCTACCTCCTGGCCGCGATTTCCACCCCGCAGACGATCGCCGACCTGCCGCGCTACCAGTCCGACCAGCGCCGCCTCGCCGACCCGCGGCGGACGAGCCCGGCCGAGGCGGAGGAAATCGCGCGCCGGGGCAAGGCGGTGGTGCTCGTCGGCGCCAACGTGCACGCGACCGAGATCGGCACGAACCAGGGGATGAACGATCTCCTGCATCGCCTCGCGACCGAGCGTTCGCCGTGGGTGGATCGCGTCCTCGACAACACCATCGTGCTGTTGATTCCGTCGCAGAATCCGGACGGACAGCGGATGGTGGTCGACTGGTACCGACGCAACCGGGGCACGGAGCACGAGGGCTCGCCGCTTCCGGAGCTCTACCACCACTACGCCGGGCACGACAACAACCGCGACAGCTACATGCTGACGCAGATCGAGACGCGACACCTGAACCGCGTGCTGTACCACGAGTGGCTGCCCGAGGTGTATCTCGACAAGCACCAGATGGGCGGCTCGTTCGCCCGCATCTTCGTGCCGCCGTTCAAGAACCCGCCCAACCCCAACGTCGATCCGCTCGTCTGGAGCGAGGTCAACCTGCTGGGGCAGGCGATGGCGGCTCGCCTGCACGAGGCCGGCAAGCCCGGCGTGATCTGGGGCGAGCTGTACAGCGCCTGGTGGCAGGGCGCCAACAGCACCAATCCCTGGTGGCACAACATGGTCGGTCTGCTGACGGAG